>JBCCBL010000198.1:0-5741 GCA_039034055.1 Verrucomicrobiota bacterium
ATTTCATGAAGATCAATTTCAACTCTGGAGCGCGCACGCCGTAGGCCTTATAGCGCGGATCAGGCTCATTGGCATCTGCGGAATACGGGCTGGCCTCACCTGCTTTTTCTAATTCACAGACAAGCTCGCGTTTCAATTTTTCGAAATTATACATCGGCTACTCAGATTCCCGAATTAATCGTTTCGAGAATTGGACAATTCCTTGCAAAAGTCATGGATAAAACGTCCACCTATCAACGAGCCGTGTTCTACCATCTACCGATTTTTCCGGAATGCCACTGGCATTTACACGAAATCCCGTCTTCGCAAGCACTGTATGAGCAGCAGCATTATCTTGCTGTGAGCTAGCTTGGATCACTCGGTAGGACGCGATAGCGGTAGAGCTAAGGAGCAACTGAATGCTTCTAGAGGCCACTCCACGCCCTTGGTAGTCGGGATGTGTTGAAAATCCAAGAACCCCTCGATCATCACAGGTTTCATTCAACACGATAATCCCGCAACGCTCCCCTGTATGATCGAGTCGAGAGATCATATTTCGATTACAAGTGATCCTGTTTTTCTCAACCAAATCCAAAATAAGATCAAATGCATTTGCTTTCGTAAACGGACAGGGAATCTTACTCAGATATTTCGATACTTCCCGCTTAGAATATAGATCGAAGACAAAATCTAAGTCATCTTCACAAATCGGTGTCAAAAATACCATAATTAAGCAGAAGAGAAGGGAATCTAGACTATCTCACAGTCTATGTTTTCCCTGCACGATATCGGTCTAGATTCCATTTGTATCACAGGCAGGTGACTGTTTTGAGGCATATCCGAAAACTTTACGCCGAATTTTGAAAGTGAGATAGATTGGCTTGCGAATTCTTATCATAGCATCGAAAAAAAGAAATTCTTAAGAGACTAGCCTAATAATCTGCTCCATGAAAACAATTTCGGATTCACCCATTGTCGAAGTTACCACCGCAGAGGACCTGCGCAGTATTTTAGGTCCCGCCTCTGAGCGTGCTTTAACGAAGGAACGCCCTGCACTTACCGAGATAGACAAGCAATGGCTCGCAGCAGCCCCTTTTCTACTCATGGCAACTAGTGACAACACCGGCCGTTGTGATGTGTCGCCCAAGGGAGACCCAGCAGGCTTTGTTAAGGTCTTAGATGAGCAGACTATCGTTATCCCGGAGCGACTCGGCAACCGCCGTGCAGATAGTTTCCACAAAATTCTCAAAAATCCCCACGTGGGGCTCTTGTTCATGATACCTGGACGCGGAGATACCTTGCGTATTAACGGTCATGCGCGGCTGGTGAGCGATGGTCCGTTTTTCGATGAATTAACCGTCAAAGGACACCGTCCGGACCTCGCACTCATTGTAGATATTGAGGACATCTTCTTTCACTGCTCGAAAGCATTCATGCGCTCTGAACTTTGGGAAACAGAGTCTTGGAATCCAGACCAACTCCCCTCCCGCGCCTGCATTGCCAAAGAGATTGAGAATACGGGAAAAACCTTGGAAGAACTCGAAACCTACTACGGCGAAGCCTATCGCAAAGGGCTTTACGGTGCAAAATAGCATAGCCTTCTTGTGGAGCAAGGAAGTTGCATGGCTTTAGTATGTGCATTTCGTTTAACCACGAAGCGCGCGAAGAACACGAAGACTTCAGTCTAGGCCGATAGAAGCCTCCAAAAAGATTCCCTCCTTCGTGTCCTCTGGGGTCTTCGTGGTTATAAAGAATCTACCCAATATTAAACTGCCCGCATATACGCTGATAGAGTTCATCAGCGCTCAATGAACCATCCACGGTTATAAAGTTCAGGCCCTCTTCTCTGACTTCTCGATCAAGATGCTCAGCAAAAATCACCTCACGCTCCAAATGATTCTTTAAGGCCTTTTCGGGCTGTGTTGTTTTATTTGGAATTTTCCAAAGAGTCCCGCGCTCGGTAAATGCTTTCACCCTGAATTCATGTGTAGCGATCAGCCAGACAGCTTGATGGGAATGTAATAACCATGGTCTTACAAGCTGAGGCAACAGCCTAAACCCCTCGACAATCACTCTGCTTCCAGCAGCCATCTCAAGTAAATCATCGATGATAAATCGAAACGCCTCGCCATGAAACCACTGGAAGGTCTCATACATCTGCTGAGGATTACGATTTGCCCAACGCTCATCCATGTTCATCTCGCAGAATGCTTCAAACAGCGGGCATTCTCCAGGCTCCGCTCGACCCCCGTGTTCGCGCATGGTTTTGTCTGTATCATATAATACAAAATAATATTCTTCAGAGATCCGTCGGGCTATTGTCGACTTTGCAGCACCAGTAGAGCCACCAATCCAATAAACATTCTTTAGTATTTCCGTGTGCTCTGGATTCATTCTAGTAGCTTATTCGATAAACATTGTCACATGTGTAGGGCTTGGGCTCGTCGCAAGCCGCAGCGTTTCAGGTCTCCTAAGCACTGCGGCCTTCCCAAGGCAAGGCCCTACAAGAACGTTCAGAGTTCATATCATTATCGATCGAACGAGATGCTTGGCATTTAGAATCCTGAGTATGTGTATATTCCATCCGCACGGTGGGTTCCTGTTCGAATTTTGAAACTAAGGCCTCAGCGATCACAAACCCCAGTTTTTAGTAAAGCCTAATCGCCTCCGTATTTTTCCGAAAAACATAGAGGTAATATAAGGGAGCCCGATACAAATTAATGATGTAGCGTATCATGCCTGATCCTACACCCTGTCCCTGGCAACTTTTGGATACGTACAAATGTTGAATGTGGCCATCCTTATACGCGCACATTGAGACGATTGACTCACGCATACCTACATAAAACTGATTTCCTTTATCCACCCAAGTATCATAAAAGTCAGAGAATCCTTCTCGAGGGTGCCGCCTCCGAATGTATGGAAAACTATCCGTATATGCGTCGATCCAGAATTCGAGCAATGAAGCCCTGTCTTCTGGTTGCGCTAGGCGATAGATAGCCTCGTTCATAATTTAAGATGACTTTTTTCACAGCCATCTCATGGATATGCAAATTCGACTATACCTTCAGCACTTCGCGCAGGATTCCGAAAATCTCGTTATTTCTATAAAATGCAGGAAAAGCCTCACTACCAGGCCCGACGGCGACACTCTCAACGTGTTCGGCAGTGTGGTTATGAGAGCTCCACCCAAACCCTGTCAATTGAGCAAGCTCATCTGCAAAAACGTGTCCCACCACAGCGCTAAACCACCCTTTGTATTCAGGAACGAGTGCCTCTACTTTGGCAGCTTTTTCGGCGCTTGCTTTGATTGTCGTGAGCTTTTCGAAAGTTTCGGGATCGAATTTGCCTGTTTCCTTAAATTTCGCCCCCATGGATGAGAAGCTGCCTTTGAATTTCGCAATATTGTCCAGAGCTTCCGGAAGGCCGATACCCATACCACGCGCTCCGGTGAATTGACAGCCTCCGCAACCATGATCTGTCGTCACAACCAAAAGCGTGTCTGGAGACTTTTTCATAAAATTGCGCGCGACCTTAATACAGCGATCAAACTCTAACTGCTCATAGACAATTGTCGCAGGATCGTTTTCGTGCCCTGCATGGTCGACGCGTCCAGCCTCAACCTGAAGCACAAACCCATTCAGGTTTCGGCTCAACACATCAAGCGACGCTTCAAACATTTCCTCTAGATTAGGCATTCCCTTGAACGCAGGATCATTCACACGGTCGATTACATAAGGGAGGTGACCTTCGCTAAAGAGTCCTAGCATCCGGTCTTTTTTCGCCGCCTTTTTCAGGGACTTTCTATCCCCTGCATAAGCATATCCTTTTTTCTCAAACTCTGGGATAATGTTGCTGTCCTCTCGATGAAAAGAGCTCAATCCTCCGCCCAGGTAGACATCCATTTCCCGCTCAAGATACTGGTCAGCTATCGCCTCCTCCGCATTGCGGCTTTCCATGTTCACCGCAAAAGCCGCGGGAGTTGCGTGCGTAATGCTACACGTAGAGACAAGGCCAGTCGCCTTACCTGCATTTTTCGCGTGCACAAACAGAGGGGTGGGTTTTTTCCCGTCTGGTGTAATATTGATCGTGCCGTTATTTACCCGATAACCACAGCCCCATGCACTTCCAGCCGCAGCAGAATCGGTAATGAAGGAACTTGCTGAAGCCGTATCTTGAAATGAGCGCGTGACCGTTTTGTCTGAATAAAGTTTGATCCATTCAGAATCTACGCCCTCCGTATGTTGCTTCCAAAAATGGGCTGCAGACAAGGTTCCCGTTCCCATACCGTCGGCTACTAGGAAGATCAGATTCTTCGGATTTTCAGCCGACTTTGGCTTCTCGGCTCGAGCAGCCTGTAAAGGCAACGAGGCGGCACTGATTAATCCAGCAGTTTTAAGAAAATTACGACGACCTAAGTCCGATTCACTTATCATAGAAGTAAACGGAAACCATAGATCCGATATCCGCCAGCCGTTTATTGTTAAATTCCCGCGACACAATGAAACATGCTGTGTCAGTCGAATAGCTACATTGACTGTGAATTATAGGTATGAGCAACCCGCTTTGAGTAAATCAGCTCCCAGGGACTTGGATGGCGACGTCTAGACCAGAATACACGGAACTCTTCGCCACTAGTTGCCCGGCATCTTGATCAAACATATTATCTACCCCGAAGGAGAAGGTCACCTGATCATCTTCTTTTTTAGTAGAAATAGAGTAGGCTCCGATGTAGGTCAGAATATTTTCGCGAACGTTAAAGCCTAGATCATATTTGGTAAGATCTAGAAATGCAAAATTTCCATTTCTATAAGCCAGAGTGGGATTTCCATTCGCAGATACAAGAGCAAGTAGTCGATACTCCCCATCCTCCACGCCTTGTGATGACACCTGGACGAATTCTTTGTTTTCGAGATTATCAATACCTAAAAACTCCATCTGATTCGTTTCTCCCAGTCGACCGTAAACGATCCCAAGCTTTTCGTGAACAGAACCGTCCACTCTGACAGATCCAAAAACTGCCTGCTGCTGGCCACTCTCTTTTCCATCTGAATCAAAGAACGCCTTCATTGCTTCCAAGCCTTGAATTTTCATCACTTCGGGGTGTATCCCCTTGAGGACCCTCTCAAATCTATAGTCTGAGTCGCCAGGAATTTCCCAAGAAAAAGAGTCTTCGGACACTTTAGAAATTTTCGCTGAGCGAAATTTTCTAGGTTCTTCCCTTCCAGCAATAAAAGAGTCCTCAATTTTTCGGCTCAAATATTGACCTTTGATATTCCATTCACCCAACTCTCGATACTCGACTTTTCCAAACTAAAAAATTGTCCGTGTGTACGTTGAATCATCGAAAAATTGCCACTGTTCGTCGTATTTAAAAATTTTGGCATGCCATAGACCCACCATTTTTTCAGTAATTTCAGGGTCGCTCATTTCTTTACTCACACCTTGCGAATAGAGAGCAAGGAAGATTGGTAGGTATTTTAAAACTTTCATGTTATACAGTTCGTTTATTAGGGAGCCCGGGTTCATGCAAAATAAGAGTGCGCTTATGCTACAAATAGGTTTCGGCAAGATGAAGAATTAGAAAAAACACAGAAAACACAAAGCACTTTTGCCAGGAACACATGTGTATTTTTAAAGCCTTGCACCTTTCCTACTTTTCGTGGTTTCGTAAATTGTATTGATTTAGAACAACTGCAAGGAGTCCCGCTGGGTAAAGGACTGTAGTGGGTGAAAGCATCGAATTCAGCTCCACCCAATTA
>JBCCBL010000199.1:0-5645 GCA_039034055.1 Verrucomicrobiota bacterium
ACATCAAGACTTAGAGCGTCGGGACGGCTCAGACGCGCACTCTGAAGTGCTTCACAAATCGCCCATTCCACCATTTCGGCATCTCTTTGTAGGGCGTCCCGAGTCTGTGTAAGCATCTTCCTGCCATCGCGTCCTGCCGTATTGGATACCTCATAGAATTTAGGCAAAAGTTCCTTGCGCACCACGTTTCTGAGATACTGTGGGCGCTCATTCGAGGTATCCTCGCGCCACCCCAAACCAAGTGTTTCAAGGAATTGCCTCAGCAAATCCTTTTCAATCGACAGGAATGGCCGCAAGAATCGCATTCCTCCGGGTCCCCGAGAATCCGGACGCGGCGCGGATAGGCCTTCCACCCCCACGCCGCGCAAAGACCGCATCAGGAATGTCTCCACCACATCATCTGCATGATGCCCGGTAACAATGGCACCGAGCCCCCTTTCGGAAACTGCTTTTTTGAAGAAATCAAAACGCTTCTCCCGCAAACGAGCTTCCGAGGCCCGCTCCTCTGGTTTGCTCCATCGATCCACAACCGCATCAGTCTCCAGGCTGCGAGCCAGATCTTGGACGAATGCGGCATCGTGTGCGGAAGCCTCTCCACGCACCGCATGATCGTAATGAAGGATGGTCCATCGAATCCTGGGAAAATGAGCCCACGCCCACGCGAATACCGCGACCGAATCCAACCCCCCACTGCAAGCCAAACCCACCGATTTCAAATCACGAAGCGCAGCCAGCACCTCCTCACGAACCCGTCGATCCAAACCCAGCACGCACGCGGCCTCTTGGACCCGCTTTGCATCTAGACCTTTTTCAATGATGGATGGGGCCCTAGACATGGATTTAAAGAAACTGAGGCCCACCAGACATCGTTGACCCTAGCCCTTGATGAATTCCTTTTTAAAATACGGCTGCAGGACTTTCGGAACCGCAACCGATCCATCCGCCTGCAGGTTATTTTCGAGAATCGCCGCCAGCACCCGTGGGATCGCGAGTGCCGACCCATTTAATGTATGCACAAAGCGAACATTTCCCGCCTCATCGCGATAGCGGATATTGGCCCGGCGTGACTGAAAATCCGTGAAGCTACTGCAGCTAGACACTTCCAACCAGCGCTTCTGACCCGCAGCAAACACCTCAAGGTCATACTGTTTTGAATGGGTGAAACCAATATCGCCCGCCGGCATCAGCAGTGTGCGAAACGGAAGTTCCAAAGCCCTCAGCAAAGACTCAGCATGCGCCCGCAACGACTCCAACTCTTGCAAACTGCTCTCAGGCTTCGTCCATTTTACGACCTCGACTTTGTCGAATTGATGGAGCCGATTGAGGCCGCGAACATGCGCGCCCCAACTCCCCGCCTCGCGTCGAAAACAAGGCGTGTAAGCGCACCGCTTCAAAGGAAGCATTTGGTTTTCAAGAATCTCATTGCGGATAAAGTTGGTGACGGGGACCTCCGCGGTGGGGATCAGATACAGTTCCTCATTTTGATCGACATACATCTGCCCTTCCTTGTCTGGAAGCTGACCCGTTGCCGTGGCGCTCGCCTCGTTTACAAAGATCGGAGGCGCCATTTCTTGAAACCCAGCATCATTGGCCGCATCGAGAAAGTACTGTAAGAGCGCGCGCACCAAACGAGCGGCATCTCCAATATAGAATGGAAAACCGGCTCCTGTTACTTTCGAGCCACGATCAAAATCAATGAGTTTGCTAAACCAGGGGATGTCGAAATGTGGCAGCGCATGAGGGTAGGCTTCAATATCTCCTTCGCTCAACACTTCCTTGGCATAGGACTCATCACGACCATCGGGAATCGAAGCATCGGGGACGTTGGGGATGGTCAGAAGCGCAGATTGAAATGCAGTGTCGGCCACTTTGGCCTCTTGATCCAAGGTCTTGGCCCGCGCCGCCAGAGCCTTGGTCTCCCCCACTTTTTCCATAAATTCTGGTGAGCCTTTTTCGAGGGATGCCATCGCCTTGCTCGCCGCCTTTTGCTCCGCACGCGCCGACTCCGCAGCAGTAATCAATTCCCGACGCTTGGCATCTAGGCGCACTACCGCATCGACGTCGCAGGCAAATTTTTTGCGCGCCACTGCCTCTTTCACTGCATCAGCAGATTCCCTCAAGATCTTGATATCGATCATAGCCGCGGAGTGTGGGAGGCCGATTAATGCCCGTCAAGCTGTGACCCACATCAAAATTGAACACCCCTGTTGATCTCAACCCCGTTCGCGCTAGTTTGGAGTATGGGAGAGCCAAAACGCATCGCACTCACCGGAATTTCACGCGGAATCGGGCGTGCTCTGTTCGAATACTACGCCGCCAGACCTGAAGCCTACACGGTGGCTGGGATCGCACGATCCGATGAGGCTATTCACGAACTTCAAGCGCAATATCCGAACGCCGATGCCCAGACCTGCGATGTCCGCAGTCGTTTGGCGGTCGAAAAATGGAGTCAGACCGCATTGGAACGCATGCAGGGCCTTGACCTGCTCATCTTGAATTCGGGAGCAACGCTCAAGCCTCAGCGTTTTGACCGGGCGAGCCTCTTGGAAATCGAGGATATCCTGAACACAAACTACGCGGGTATGGTGCGCGTCCTTCACTCCTTTTTACCAACCCTCCGTTCATCATCGGGAGTGATTGCTCATATCACTTTACCAGCTTCAGGATTCCCACCGGCCGGTCTCGTGCCCTATGCTTTGAGCAAACAGGGTGCCGGGCTATTGCTGGACCTACTAGAGGCCGAAAGCCCAAAAAGCCTGACCCGCGTGAATGTTTTCCCCGGAGTCGTGGATACCGCACTCACTCGCTCCATTATGGGCAAAAAGGCAGATGTTTATCCGAGCGCTGAAAAATGGGTTGAAAGGGCCGCAGTGCGCATTGCCGGATTAGGCCCCGAGGACAATGGCAAACACATCAGCCTGATGAGAAGCTAGGCGGCACTTTCCGAAAAAAGCGTTGATGCGACGCTCTCAATGGATTTGCTGGCCTGCCCATGAGCGCATACGAAACTCTAGTCAGCAATGCAGATACCGTCATCGGTGGCGACGACCTTAAGGAGCGCCTGGATGCCGGGAAGCGCCTTCGCGTGAAGCTGGGAGTCGATCCCACTCGTCCCGACCTTACATTTGGCCACATGGTGGTTTTCAACAAGCTGAGACAGTTTCAGGATCGGGGCCATCAAGCGATTCTGCTCATTGGAGATTTCACCACACTGATCGGCGATCCCTCGGGCCGCTCGGACCTCCGCCCGACTTTGACCAAAGAAGAAATCGCACAAAATGCCTCCACCTACCTAGAGCAAGCCTACAAGATTCTCGACCCCGAAAAGACGGAAGTTCGTCACAATAGCGAGTGGTTTGGCGAACAGGGTTTCGAAGATTGTCTCCTCCTTGCACGTAAGATGACGGTGTCGCGAATGCTCGAGCGCGATGATTTTTCAAAGCGTTACAAAGACAACAAGCCCATTTCGATCATCGAATTCCTTTACCCTCTTGTGCAAGGACAAGACTCGGTGGAACTTCAGGCCGATATCGAACTCGGCGGCAGCGATCAGCTATTCAATTTGCTGGTGGGTCGCCACCTTCAGAAAGAGGCCGGACAAGAGGAACAAATATGCATCACCCTACCCTTGCTGGTGGGACTCGACGGCACCAAAAAGATGTCGAAAAGCCAGGATAATTTCATTGCTTTCAGCGACAGCCCAAAGGAAATTTTTGGGAAGGTCATGTCGATAAGTGACGAGGTAATGTGGGATTATTACCGACTCCTGATGCTTAAAAACCCTCAAGAAATCGCAGCCCTAAAAGAAGCGCATCCGATGAAATGCAAAAAAGACTTGGCCGCCAATTTAGTGGATCAATTCTATGGCGAAGGTTCCGGTAAGGCCGAGCTAGCCGCGTTTGAAAAAGTGTTTTCACAGAATAAAATCCCGGAAGACATGCCCACTTTTGAATGGTCAGCGCTTGGCTTGGGAGACTCCGCCAGTTGCGTCGACACGATGGCGGCTACGGGGGATCTATTCGGAAGTAAGAGCGAAATTCGCAGACTGATAAAGCAAGGAGCCGTCAGAGCCGACCAGGTAAAACTCACCGATCCCAATGCTATATTGGCAAAACCGGATGCGCCCATCATCCTCCAGGCCGGCAAACGTAAATTCGTCAAAATCCTTCCCTAGCCCGTGGGTGTTTGCGTAACGATGGCACGCTTAAAGCCATGGAATCCGGCGTCTAGCTGAGGCTTTTGAACGAGGATTTATCAAATTCACCCAGCCCCCTTGCCTTTGCTTTTATAAACTCTAGGGCGTCTGGAACCGATTCGGAAACCCGCCAGTATTCCGCGAACTCCGGTTTCATAAATCCTTCTTCAATCGACCGATCAAAGAGGGCGATCAATGGATCATAGTAGTTGTCTTGATTGAAGATGATGATCGGCTTGTGGATCAGTTCAAGGCGCCGCCAAGTAATCGCTTCGAGCAACTCCTCAAACGTTCCGCAACCTCCGGGAAGGGCGATGATCGCATCGCACTGCGCCACCATCGCAGTTTTGCGCTCGTGCATAGTATCTACCTCGATCATTTCACTCAATCCATGATGCGCCCATTCCCGCTCTTTCATAAAGGTTGGGATCACTCCAGTCACCGCGCCCCCGGCCTGCAACGCAGCGTCGGCGACAGCGCCCATCAAACCCGAACTGCCCCCACCATAAACCAGGCGCATCCCGGCCTTCGCGATTGAGCCCCCTAATTCCCGGGCAACCTCAAAATACTTCTCGGCGATGTCGTTGCTCGACGCCAAATACACGGTGACGCGGATCGGTGAAGCTCTAAAAGATTCGTTCGCTGACATGCTCGTAACCAGCTAGGCGTGTTCCATTACAAAGTCGAATATCATCCTAAGCGTATTTTGCAGTTGTCGCCGATCCGTCAATAAAGACTGTCTCAACACTAAATTATGGCTCCGGAGCCCTTCTATCATGACCACGACCTCGAACGCTGGCCGCCCGATCAAGCATTCAAACAAATGCCTGACGAGACCCGCTCCCTGTTTCAAATCGAACGGGATCGGATTATTTTCTCCTACGCATTTCGCCGCCTCCAGTCCAAGACACAGGTTTTTCAATCGGGCGATTACGATTTCTACCGGACGCGCCTGACTCACTCGATTGAAGTCGCTAAGATCGGGCGCTCCATTGTGGACCGTTTGAATCTCTTAGCAACTGAACGCGACGAGTCCCTAACTCCCACAGTCGACCCAGATCTCGTAGAAGCCGCCTGCCTCGCGCACGATCTGGGTCACCCACCCTTCGGCCACATCGGTGAACGCACCCTCAATGAATGCATGGCGCGGCACGGAGGATTTGAAGGCAATGCCCAGACCTTACGCATCCTCACTGAACTGATTTTTGACCGGCCTGACGGCACCCAAGGCATGCAACCGTCTAGGGCCTTGCTCGACAGCGTCCTAAAATATAAAAAAACCTTTAGCGAGCGCACGAAAATAGACGCCAACGGCGAAACGGAGTTTCCCCGCAACCACTTCGTCTATGATACACAAAAAGGGATCATTGAATGGGTCCATCTCGACGGAGAATACCCAAAGCGGAAGAGCCTTGAATGCCAGATAATGGACTGGTCCGACGACACTGCA
>JBCCBL010000200.1:0-5624 GCA_039034055.1 Verrucomicrobiota bacterium
CTCCCAGCGTGAAGTTGGTACACATGTCGCCTCCTTTGCAAATGGCCTCAAGAGCGCGCTACGCGAAAACCCCGACATTATTCTGCTCGGTGAAATGCGCGATCCGGAGACGATATCTCTGGCGATGACGGCGGCCGAAACCGGACATCTCGTCTTCAGCACCGTGCATGCTCGAGATGTCGTCGGGGCCATCACACGAATCATGGATTCACTCCCCACAGATCGCCAAAATAGCATATCGACCCAAATGTCATTTGCTCTATCTTACATCATAGCTCAAAAACTGGTCCCAAGACTCGATGGAAATGGGCGTGTTCTGGCGATGGAAATTCTGAAAATTAACAAATCTGTATCCAATCAAATCAGACAGAATAATTTGTCTCAAATCTACTTATCGATGGAGACCCGTTCCGAGGAGGGAATGAACACAATGGAAGCTCACCTATCGACCCTTTATCGACGAGGGGTCATCTCTTTGGAAGATGCGGAGTTCTATGCAAATGACGCAAAGAGCTTAGATCTCTAATCAATCAAAGCCTTTAGACTCTCTAGAGTATCCACTTCATCATGACTTTTGTCATGACGCCAGCGAGCAATTCTCGGAAACCGCAAGGCCACTCCCGAGCGATGGCGATCCGACAAATGAATATTTTCGAAGGCCAATTCAAAGACAAGTTCTGGACGCACCATTCGCACGGGTCCTCGCTTAGATAAGGTATTTTTCTTTATCCATGCATCGACTTTTTTGAACTCGTCATCACTCAAACCCGAATAGGCTTTGGCAACCGGAACCAAACCATCACCATCAATAACCCCGAAGGTAAAATCCGTATAGAGCCCCGCGCGTCGGCCGTGACCGGCTTGGGCGTAGAGCATCACGCAATCGATCGAGTAGGGATCTAATTTCCATTTCCACCAATCACCCTTCACCCGTCCTCCGACGTATTTGGACGCTTTACGTTTCAACATAAACCCTTCCACTCGCCGGTCTCGAGCCGTCTCCCTAAGCTCAATCGAGCTTTCCCAAGACACAGTTTCGACAATTTCCGAGCACTTTAAACGCGACACCTCGGGCTCGGCTTTTACCTGACCCAGCTCAATTAAGAAATCGCTCTGTTTTATCGGCTGTGAATCGCGCTTGGTCGCGCTATTAGCAATCCTTGGACTCTCCTTAAAACCAGAAATCAAGTGCTCTAAAATTTCCCGGCGCTCGGCCAGTTTCAACTCTCGAAGATCTCTGCCTTGATACTCCAAGACATCATAAGCGATAAAGATGCATGGATAATCTCGCAGAATTTTTTCACTCACCTTTTTGCGTCCAATCCGATGTTGTAATTTAGAAAAACTGCCCACTCGATCTTGATCCCAGTTTACAATTTCTCCATCTAGAACGGTCCCTGCGGGTAAAGATCGAGCTATGTCAGTAATTTCAGGGAACATCTCATGGACCCGTTCTTCACCCCGAGACCAAAGCATCGCGATATCCCCACGCCGTAGAATCTGAGCACGGATCCCATCCCACTTCCATTCAATTAGCCAATCTTCTATCGGCCCCAGGCTTTGTAGCCTTGCTAGCACATCATCCCGGGAACGCCCTTCCTTGGCAATTGAACGCTCCTCCAAGGGATACGCCAATGTGAATACATAAGGGGCAGCCTGGTCTTGCTCGCTATTTTTCGGGTTTTTCAGCCGTTCCCACACCTCGAGACTCGGCTTCCAGTCTCCAGTGAGGCGGTGGGTAACCGTCGCTTGGGGCAGTTCGAGAGCCTGAGCTAAAGCGCGCTCGACCAGCGTCCTACTCGCTCCGATACGAAAACCACCTGTCATCAGTTTATTGAAGACGAAGCGCTCATTTGAATTCATCAATGACCACTGCTCCCGCAGAACCTCAAATTTCGAAGCCTCAGATCGCTCACGCAAGGGAATCAATGTGTCCTCAATTATCTGGTACAAAGGTCGTATCTCAGAGGGATTCTCTGAATCATCAAGATCGGGCAGTAACAACGAAAGCGTCTCCGCCAAGTCTCCAGCTACCTCATAACTTCGCTCGACGAGCCAAACCGGTAACTCGGCGATATCCGCGACCCATTGTCGGAGCTGTTTCGAAGAAGCCAATGACTTCAGTTTACGCCCGGTCAGAAAATAGAGCGCCCAAATAGCATCACGCGCGTCGGCCCCACGAAAGTAGTCTGCTAAGGCGTCCAGTTTGTGCTGCGTGCGATTGGATGCATTAAGCTCATCAAATAATTGAACGAACCGGCGCATTCGATGACACTAGGAGGAGCGACTATCGCGGCAAGCAAAGAGCCTCGAGGATTCGAGGGGGACCTCAATTAGCCTTTTCTGGCTCTAGGTAAGTTTCTGAATGATCTCAACGATCGGCAGGAAGAGCGCAATCACGATAAAGCCGACGACGACTGCGAGGAAGACAATCATGACTGGCTCGATGATTGAGGTGACCGATGCTACAGCGTTGTCCAAATCTTCATCGTAATTGTCGGCAACTCGATTTAGCATTTCCGGAAGCTCACC
This sequence comes from Verrucomicrobiota bacterium, assembly GCA_039034055.1. Taxonomy (GTDB): domain Bacteria; phylum Verrucomicrobiota; class Verrucomicrobiia; order Opitutales; family JABSRG01; genus JBCCBL01. The sequence goes on from JBCCBL010000200.1 coordinate 2,533, forward strand.
GGTCTCTTCACCAACATCAATCATTGATGTGACCATTGTCGGGAAGACGCTTTCTCGCTCCATCGGAGCTGAGAGTGCCTCACCATCGCGCACGCTGTTGTGGATACGGTCGATCGCATCTTCGTATTTCGCGTTGCCAACAATTTCGCGCGTTATCTGAAGGGCCTGGAGTATGGGCACTCCGCTGGAGAGGAGCGTTCCAAAAGTCCGGGTGAATCGACTAATGGTGGCTTTGCTGACGAGATCGCCCACCTTGGGAGTCACCAATGCCATATTGTCCGCGAATTTACGTCCAGCTTCGATCCTGCGAATCGATGAAAATAGAAAGATCACCCCACCGACCAGGAGGACGGTTGCGACAATATTCCCCTTTACAAATTCGCTCACATTAATGACCACTTGGGTCGGGGCTGGGAGGGGCGCTCCACGCATCATGTCGTTAAAAATCCCCTGAAATTGAGGAACGACAAAAACCATCAGGCCAGCAACAATCAAAATAGCCACAGTCACTACCACCATGGGATACACCATCGCTGACTTGACCTTTTTCTTAGTCTTCACGGATTTTTCCATGAAGGTCGCCAGTCGATCCAAAACTACTTCGAGCACCCCACCCGCTTCGCCAGCTTTGACCATATTGATAAAGAGCTTATCAAAGGTCTTTGGAAACTGTAGCAAAGAATCCGAAAGCGTATTGCCCGACCTGACCGACTCTGCGAGGCTATCAAGCATCGCTTTAAATTTCACATTCTTTTCCTGACGTATCATTACCTCAAGCGCACGCAAGAGGGGTAGGCCGGAATTTAGAAGCGTGGCCATTTGGCGGGTAAAAATGGTGAGACTCTCTTGATTGATTGGTGAGCCAAAGGAAAATCCAACTCCCTTTGAAGAGCTTTTGACCTTGGCCTTTTTCGCTTTACCTCCCGCGCCTACCGAGACGTTTGTGACCATCAGGCCCATTGCGCTAATTTTGGATTTCGCTTCTTTCTCCGAAGCTGCTTCGACATTTCCAGATTTTTGCTTACCAGAACGATCAATAGCGGTAAATTTAAAGCGGGCCATATAAAGAGGTAGATAGTGGGTCTAAAATAGGATACGGAATCAGCGGGATATTCTAAACGTAATAGGAGTCTTTCAATTCCGAAGCAAGTGGAATTCTTCGGAGCAACAGACGAGGCCTTAAGTGTATTTCAGGACTTCCTCGATCGTCGTGTGCCCATCAAAGATCGCCCTCAAGCCATCATCCCGGAGCGTCCGCATCCCCTGCTCAATGGCCTTTTGTCTCATCACCAAGGTAGGGGCTCTTTCCGTAATGAGTTCCCGGAAATGATCGGTGACCATGATCATCTCGAAAAGTCCAATACGACCGCGATAACCAGTCCGATTACACTCGGGGCAGCCCGCGCCAAAATAAAAGTCCTTATCGGCTATATCCAGAGGATCCACTTGGAGCATTTCAATGAGATCGGCCGAAGGTTCATACGCGGTACGACAAGTGCGGCAGATGCGGCGAACCAGTCGTTGTGCAAGCACCGCTTCCAAGGAAGCCGAGATCAAAAAGGGCTCCAAGCCCATATCGACCAGACGCGTGACGGCTCCAGGAGCATCATTTGTATGGAGAGTCGATAATACCACGTGACCGGTCAAGGATGCTTGAACCGCAATCTGAGCCGTTTCCAAATCTCTTATTTCCCCGACCATAATTTTATCAGGGTCTTGTCTCAAAAATGAACGTAGCGCCGATGCGAAGGTTAGGCCCACGTTGTGATTTACCGCGACCTGCATAATCCCTTCGATTTCATATTCGATTGGATCTTCGGCAGTCAGTATCTTTGTCTCGACCTTGTTCACCTCACGCAGCGCTGAATACAGCGTTGTAGTCTTACCGGACCCGGTCGGACCCGTTACGATAAAGATTCCATTGGGCCGATCTACCGTCTTGCGGATATTGGTCAAAATATCCTCCGGCATACTGAGGTTGTCCAAATCAAGATTAACGACCGATTTATCGAGAACCCGCAATACTACACTCTCTCCAAATTGTGTTGGCAGGGTCGATACACGCAAGTCTACAGGCCGACCCGCAATGGTCATCTTGATACGGCCATCCTGCGGAATCCGGCGCTCCGCGATATTCATATTCGACAAAACCTTGACCCGAGAAATGACTGGTACTGAGAGGTGTCTTGGAGGCGGAGCCATCTCATATAGGGCTCCATCAATGCGGTATCTAATCCGGAATTCATCTTCAAAGGGCTCGAAGTGAATATCAGATGCCTTGTCGCGGATTGCCTGTTGCAAGACCAGAGCGACAAACCGAATGATCGGTGTGTCGTTAGCCATTGCAGTGAGTTCGGTGTCTGATAAATCCCCTTCCGAAGACTCTTCAAAACCACTTTCCCCGATTTCGCTCAAAAGGTTATCTATGGAGCTATCTTCTTCCCCGTAGTGAGTGATTACACTTTCTTCGATTAACTTAGGATCAGATACGACGAGCGAAATGTCTTTGCTGAGAGTGAAGGTGAGATCATCAACGACGGAGTTATTGAAGGGATCTTTTGCGAGGAGAGTGATGGAATTTTCATCACTCCGAATCGGCAGGATACGGTACATCCGCGCAGTAGAGGGAGACACCAGGCGCAAGGTATCGTCATCAATCGCCCCAGGTGGGCGCTCCATGTATTCCAAAGCTAAATACTCTGCGATGAGTTCGAGGAGTTGCTCACGATTGATGAGTCCAGAATCAAAAACAGCGTTTGCCAAGGCTTTGCCGGTCTCGATGTGGATATTGTATAGCTCCTCAATTTGTTCAGACGTGAGCGTGTCTGTTTCTTTGAGAATATCTAAGACGGTATCGTTGTGGTCCTCAAACATGGGGTGGGTTTCGGAAAGATAAGTAGATGATTTAAAGAGATTAAGTGCTGGGGTTTGCTAAAGATCTGCGCCGGATTCGATGAGTCTATTCCGCATATTCTCGGATTCTTGCGCTTTGGAAAGCGCGGTCTCTGCAGTGATCAAACCTCGGTTGTAGAGGCTCATCAGATATGTATCGAGCATGATCATACCTTGGTTCCCTCCAGTCTGAATATCAG
>JBCCBL010000201.1:0-5586 GCA_039034055.1 Verrucomicrobiota bacterium
CCGGAAGGTGTTGCGCAGGGTTCGGTAAGTGTTGCCGACGTTTTTGATCAGCTTTTCGGACACGGGAATGTCTCCGCGGAAATCTTGAGAGCATATCCAAAGGCGCACGACGTCGGCCCCAAATTGTTTGATGTAGCTGTCGGAGGTCTGGGGTTTTGATTTAGTACCGTCTGATTTGGAAATCTTGGTGCCGTCTTCTTTGACGATGTAGCCATGGGTCACGAGCTGTTTGTAAGGAGCATTTCCATGGGTAAAGCTTCCGAGCCAGAGGGAGCTTTGGAACCATCCGCGGTGTTGGTCGCTGCCTTCTAGATAGAGGTCGGCGGGGCGCGCGAGTTCAGGGTGTTTGGCTAGGACGGCGTTTTGAGAGGAGGCTGAGTCAATCCAGACATCCAGGGTGTCGCGACCGAGGCTGAGTTCTGTGGGGTTTGGCCAATCAGCCGGCAGTGCAAGGCCTTCGAGAATTTTCTCGGCGCCCCATTCAAACCAGATATTTGAGCCGTTCTCGCGAACTTTTTCGGCAACACCTCGGATTACTTCGGCTGACATCCAGGCTTGGCCCTGGGTGTCGTAGAAGGCTGGGATGGGGACTCCCCAAGAACGTTGGCGCGAGATGCACCAATCGGGGCGGGTTTGGACTGCGCCGGTGATGCGATTGCGCCCCCAGTCTGGAACGAAGCTTACATCCTCAAGAGCCGCCAAGGCCTGATCGCGATTTCCATCCTTGTCGAGCGCAATGAACCACTGGTCCATTGCTCGGAAAATGACGGGAGTCTTGGAGCGCCAGCAGTGTGGATAGGAGTGAGTGTATGGTTTGAGCGAAATCAGCGAACCATTGGCTTCGATAATTTGCAGCACTCCTTTATTGGCTGGTGCGCGACCCTTGATTTCGAGGGTGGAAAGCCCGACGAGTTCTGCCGGAATTTGGCCATCGTCAATGTAGCAGGCGTTGTCGTCGAGTGGGCAGTAGACTTCGAGGCCATACTTCAGGCCGGTTTGATAGTCATCAAGGCCATGTCCAGGGGCAGTATGGACGAGACCGGTTCCGCTGTCCGTGGTGACGTAGTCTGCCAAGACAACGGCGCTTGAGCGCTCGATGAAGGGATGCTTATAAATGAGCTTATCGAGCTTGGAGCCTTTGATGAATTTGTCCCCAATCGTCGCTCCGGTCATCTCACAGACTTCCAGAACCGTTTCAGCGAGATCTTTGGCTAGAATATATTTTTCGTCGTGGTGGGTGGCTACAACATATTCGATTTCCGGGCCCACCGCGACGGCGAGATTTGCCGGAAGTGTCCATGGAGTGGTGGTCCAGATAACTAGATTTAAGGGGCCCGTTTCCCCGATTTGGTTCGGGTTCTCGACTGCGAATTTCACATAGATCGAAGGGCTCTTTTTCTCCTTATATTCAATTTCGGCTTCAGCCAGTGCAGTCTTGCAGGGGATCGACCAATAAACGGGTTTCTTTGAGCGATAGAGAAGTTCTTTTTCGACGATTGCGGCCAATCCGCGCAATTCTTCAGCTTCGTAATCGGGATCGATGGTGCGGTATTCGTCGTCCCAGTTCGCAAGGATTCCGAGGCGTTGAAATTGGCTCCTTTGGATCTCGATAAAGTTGTTTGCGAACTGTTCACACGCTTTGCGAATCTGCAGGGGCTCGAGATCTTTGCCCTCGTCCTTGAGCTGCGTCATTACCTTATGCTCGATTGGAAGGCCATGGGAATCCCACCCCGGCACATAAGGGCAGACAAATCCACGCATGCGTTTGTATCGCAGAATGGTGTCCTTCAGCGTCTTATTGAGGGCCGTCCCGATGTGGACATCTCCGTTGGTGAAGGGAGGGCCGTCGTGGAGTACAAAGAGGGGACCTCCGTCGGCTTTGTTTCGGCTTGTAATGTGTTGATAGACACCTGTTTGGGCCCAGTGCTCGATGCGTTTGGGCTCGCGCTCAACAAGATTGCCACGCATCGGAAATGATGTCTGTGGTAGGTTGAGGGTATCTTTCAAATCTTCACTCATAAGTTGCGCCGAAGAGATTGATCTCGAGACGAAGCGCGACAGCATGCCCCTCGAGTCGTCCGAGTCAAGACAGCTTCGAAAGGGTGTTTGGAGGCATGGATAGAATGATGAATTGGCTTCCGGTCCGAAGGGTGTTTTGTCAACGTCACTTCTCGATGACAGAACTCGGCTTGATAAACATTCCTTTTGAATCCTTTGCCATGTGGCTGCTGGCGATCCTGATTCTCTTAGGGATAGCGCTCCTCTACTTTGGGGGAGAGTGTCTGACCAAGGGAGCCTCGAGCATGGCTCTGCGATTAAGGATAAATCCTGTCGTTGTCGGATTGACGGTTGTTTCAATTGCGACCTCGATGCCAGAGTTGGTGACCTCTTTGATTGCAGTGTTTGATGGGGAGTCTGACCTGGCGATGGGAAACATCGTTGGTAGTAATCTGGCGAATATTGGCCTGATTTTAGGGGTTGGGGCGGTGGTCTTTCCCCTGTCGATTCAGAATCGATTACTCATTGTGGAAAACCCAGTGCTACTTGCCGTGTCGATTCTGTTTGTGCTGCTGTGTGCGGGGGGCTTGGGTCAAACCGATGGATTGATCCTTTTGGCAGTGATGGCGGTCTGTTTGTTCCTTCTCGTGAAGTTTGCGCGGGTGGGTGGAAGCTCTGGATCAGAGGAAGATCTTGAGGGGGCAAAGAGCCTGGGGCATTCGGTGGTGCTGGTGGCAGCAGGAAGCCTTTTGCTAACCCTTGGAGCCCGCGTTTTGGTGGGTAGCTCGGTGGAAGTGGCAGAGCGTTTCCAAGTAAGCAAAGAGTTGATTGGACTGACGATGGTCGCCGTCGGTACGAGTCTACCCGAGTTGGCCGCAACGATCGTAGCTGCCGCGCGGAAGGAAAGCGATCTGATCGCTGGTAACATTATCGGCTCGAATTTTTTCAACATCGTCCTGATCGGAGGGACCGTTTCACTGCTCAAACCGATCGCCGTGGCCGATTCTTTTTTTACCTTTGAATTTCCGATTATGATCTTGGCGACTGTCCTGATGTGGCTCTTTTTCGGCATTGGAAAACGAGTTTCACGTCTGGATGGGGTATTGCTGCTGATATTTTATTGTCTGGTGATAGGATTTAGGATGTCGCAAGAGTTTGGAGGGTAGATTTTTGCATTACTCTTGGATGTGTTGATTCCCTTCTATCAGCGTTTATGATTAGATTTTGAAATAGTCAGCGGCGTTTTGGTAGCTGATGCGTTTTACGAGGTCTCCGATTAAGTCGAAATCATCTGGCACTCCTCCATTGATCATGTCTTCTCCGAGTAGATTGCACAGAATGCGTCTGAAGTATTCATGACGTGGATACGAAAGGAAGGAGCGTGAGTCGGTGAGCATGCCGACAAATCTGCTTAGGAGGCCTAGTTGTGAAAGTGCATTGAGTTGATTGATTATCCCATCCTTTTGGTCGAGAAACCACCATCCGCTGCCGAATTGTATTTTTCCTGGGATACTACCATCCTGAAAATTTCCGATCATCGCCGCGAATGGGTAATTGTTGTTGTCATTCAAATTATAGAGGATGGTTTTGGGTAGCTTACCCGAGCGATCGAGACAGTCCAGGAAGCGGCTCAACTTGAAGGTTTGTGGAAAATCTCCAATGGAATCGCACCCAATATCGGGACCTAGTTTACTGTACAGGCGTGTGTTGTTGTTACGCAGGGCTCCAAGATGCAGTTGCATCGTCCATCCCTTTTCAAAATTCCACTCGCCTACCGCCCGCATAATGCTGAAGGCAAATGCTTCCTTTTCATCGGCACTGGCTGCTTTGCCGCGGCGCACGCTTCGGAATATAGACTCAAGCTCAGCCTGAGAAACACGCTCCACGTAATGGCAGTGTTCAAGTCCATGGTCCGATAATCGGGCGCCTGCGTTGTGAAATTCGCAGTGGCGTTTTTCGAGTGCTTCGAGAAAGGTGCGATAGGATACTATTTGAGTATTGGAAGTCACCTCGAGAGACTCGACCCATTGATTGAATGCCTCTGGATTGTCTACCTGCATCGATTTGTCAGGACGAAAAGTGGGGACGACTGTCGTATCCAACCCGAGCTTTTTGATCCTTAAATGATGCTCGAGACTATCTGTGGGGTCATCTGTGGTTCCGATGACCTTCACCTTGAATTTTTCTAAAATGCCATGAGCGCAGAATGACGGCTCTGCGAGTTTGGCGTTGGCTTGTTCCCAAATTGCCGGTGCATTGGATTCGTTGATCAGAAGATCAATGTCAAAGACCCGTTTGAGTTCAATGTGACTCCAGTGATAGAGTGGATTTCTAAGGCTATGCGGGACTGTCTTACAGAACGCGAGGAACTTTTGGTAGGGATCGGCATTGCCCGTACACAAGTCTTCGGAGATTCCATTAGTGCGCATCGCCCTCCATTTGTAGTGATCACCTTCGAGCCAGATCTCAGATAGATTTTCAAAACGTCGATTGTTCGCTAGATCTTGAGGTAAGAGGTGACAGTGATAGTCGTAAATTGGTTCATCTCTACTGTATTCATGATACAACCGTTTAGCGGGTTCGTTTAGAAGCAGGAAATCTTTGTGAATGAAAGTCATACTGAGTGCTAAATGGTCATGGCGGCATATCCGCCATCTACGATGATCTCAGTTCCGGTCATGAAACTGCCCGCATCGGAGGCTAGCAGCAGAGTGGCACCGATGAGTTCGTTTGCAGTACCAAAGCGTTTCATTGGGGTATGACCAATGATGGATGCGATGCGGTCCGGAGAGAGTACTTTCCTGTTTTGCTCGGCTGGAAAAAATCCGGGGACCAGCGTGTTAACACGGATTTGGTCACTGGCCCATTCACGTGCTAAGTTTTTAGAGATATTGTGTACCGCTGCTTTGGATGCAGAGTAGGTGAAGACCCGTGAGAGTGGAATGAGGCCTGACATTGAACCGAGATTGATGATACTGCCTCCTTTTCCAGTCTCCAGCATGACTTTTCCGAAGACTTGGCAGGCAATGAATACGGCTTTGAAATTGATATTCATGATGCGTTCTAGCTCATCCTCTTGAATTTTTAAAAATGGGGTTGGTGCGTTGATTCCTGCGCCATTGACTAAGATATCCACTCCGCCAAATTTGGAAACAACCTGAACCGCGAGGGCTTCTAGGCTTTCTTTCGAGCTAACATCACATTCGATGAATGCAGGGGATTCGCCCATTTCTTTTATCTTTGCGATACGCGCGTCCGCTTTTTCGGCGTTTCTCCCGACGAGTATTACCTGGGCTCCGGCACCCGCGAGGCCCTCAGCCATGGCACCACAGAGTTCGCCCGTGCCACCGATGACGACGGCAGTTTTTCCTTCGAGAGTGAAAAGAGTGTTTAGGTATTCCATGTCAGTTGTGGAGAGATGGTTTAGTGATGTTTGATTATTTAGGTTGAGGCTAACGGACTACGCGCGCGCCGCCGCCAGACATGATTTTTATAACTTCTTCGAGGTTGGCCATCGAAGTATCGCCGGGGGTTGTCATAGCGAGTGCTCCATGGGCGGCCCCGTAATTGACCGCCAGTTTTGGATCC
>JBCCBL010000202.1:0-5576 GCA_039034055.1 Verrucomicrobiota bacterium
CGTTCTATATACTCGATAGATATTTTGAGGCAAATTTTGGGCTCTCATGCGTCGGCTTCGCCGATGTTTGATTCGGGATTTAACTCTGGGCTTCAATATTTATATGAAGCCGATGAGGCGATATTGACTAGAGATGATCTCCAGTCTCTTAAGGTTCTTTTGAATGACGGTTCGCGAGTTGCCCGTGAGTATTTCTCCTGTGAAGCGGACACTCAGTTGGCGGCTAGTGCGTCTTTTACAGTCGCAGAAAGCATCGCTATGCAGTGTATTAAACTGGGAATTCCAGCCACTGATTCTCAGAAAATAATCGATAACTTACCTTGCAGAGTGGGGTCTGAAAATTCCTACATTGAGATCGCAAACCTATATTTTGCAGGAAGGGTTTTTGCAAAGTCTATTGATTATGGGGAGGCGTGGTTGAGGGCGGGCGCTCGGCTCCGCAATCGTCGTGCACAATTGAAGCTGGGCGAGCTGATGGCGGTTGGGGAATTAAAAACAGTCCCACACGAGGAGGTGATTGCAGCTCTCGAGGATTTGAAGCGTTATGATCGTCGTGCGGAAGGAATCCTCGATCGGCTTCGATAGCTTAGGAAGATTTGGCCATTATCCAACATGAAGTGTTGCGCTGATCTCTCCTTCAACTGGATTGTTTAATGCCGTTTTTGAAAAGATCTTAAGAGCGCAATCATTCGAATGTCATTTCTGAAAATCTATCAATTTATAATATGAACATTGTCCTAACTATGGCGGGCAAGTATTCCCGGTTTCGGATTTTCGCTAGTAAGATCCCAAAGTATCTATTGCCATTGGGAAACCAAAGCATTTTGGGAGAGGTGATTGATCAAATCAAGTTTAGTTGCCCCAATGCTAAATTCTATTTGATCGCAAATCGGCATGACCAAATTTTTTACCCGATCCTTAAGGCAATCATGCTGAAAAAGGATATTCCGTTAGCGCACTTAGTGTATATCGACGATACACGTAGTCAGCTCGAAACAGCGATGAAGAGTGAATCTCTCATTGGAGAAAGTGAATGGGATGACCCAGTTGCATTTACTAATATCGATACCATTATCATGTATCGTAAGAGTTATTACGAAGAGCTTTCCGCATTGAAGCGCGATGAAGCGCTGTTAGATGTTTTTCTTGGAAAGAGTTCTCAATACTCTTACGTTGGGTTTGTCGGGGACCAGCTTGACCACATCGTTGACAAACGGGTCGTCAGCCGCTGGGCTTGCAGTGGCCTCTATGGGTTTGGTTCTTTCGGTTTCGTGAAGGAGTCTTTTTCTGAGCTAAGAAGCGTAAAGGTAGAAGGAAATTTCACCGACCTATATAACCTTCTTTTGAAGAAGAATTTTGAAGTGAAAGTCAGCTATAGCAGCAAAAAGGCAGATACAGTAATCCTGGGAACTCCCGAGGAATATACTATAAATATTCATAGGTTTTAGATATGGAAATCCTTGAGAGATTTAAAGGGGGTTCGCTTTCGGAAACACTCCTGGTGCAGGATGGCGACCGCTCGTTTGTCAGAAAATTGGTGTCTATTTCGGAAAATCGTGAATATGGTCTCGTTCGGTGGCATTCGCAGATCCGGAAGATGCAGTTACTCAATTATCTGATACCTGAATACTGCCCACCGGTGATCAGCACCGGGAGAGACGACCATAGATACTATTTTGATATCCCATACTTTGACCTATGTAAAAATGGTTATGAGTATCTTGTGGAAGGCGGTGACCCTAGCCTGCTGGCGAGCGGAGTGATTGATGTGATCAATCAAATGAAGAAAATAGAATACGGAAACGTCGATAATGAATTCGAAGTCTATGCATTCGAGGAGATCATTCGTCCATTGAAAAGCGTTCTCGCGGAAGGCATTGATATCCCAGGTGTTGATTGGATGGAATTGGCTGGTAGGATTGAGGGATTAATTCCGCAGATTGAAAATATGACGAGCGATAACCTATCCTTGCCTGTCCAGACCTTAACGCACGGTAATTTAACTCTGGAAAATATTCTTTGGGACGAAGGTGAGGGTAAGATGATTCTGATCGATCCATACTCAGAGACTTATGGAGAGTCTTTGATTGGAGACCTGTCCCAGGTATATCAATCCTGCTTGAGTGGCTATGATCATATTAATCGGCAAGTAGTTGATCCAAGTGAGCCTTACCCGGTGCACGAAATTCCGAAAGTCTTTTCGGATTTTACAGATTTAATGGATGACTACGTTGCTTCTGAACCCTGGATTGATCCAAAGGCTTTATTAGTGTTTCGAGGATCGCAATTTACGAGGATGTTTCCTTTCAAAGTCGAGAAGGCTCCTGATCATGCGTATCTGTTTCTAATCCATGGAATCACCCTGTTAGAGGAGGCGATGCAGTGTTAGATGAACGTAAGACTGATTCGGGGCGCTCATCGTTTCGAATGGAATTGACCGTGAAGAGAACGGTGGAAATTCGTTGGAATAAGCTCGAAAACGACCTCCTCAATCACTCTGAAAAGGAAATTCTTATATTTATTGATCCCATCGTATTGAGCGATAATTCGGGTCTGTTGAGTCTGGCAAATGAGATCGATGATATATCAATCATTCCAATCAACTTGTTTGAATCGGAAAAGACAGAATCATCCTTGCTAGAAATTCTATCAGTTATGGAGCAGCAGGGTGTCTCGCGGAGAGGGCACCGAATCTATGCTATTGGCGGTGGGGTTCTGCTGGACGTTGTGAGTCTGGCAACGAGTATCTTTCGTCGGGGCGTCGATGTCGTGAAAGTGCCTACCACTTTGCTGGCATTTGTCGATGCGAGTATCGGGATAAAGACTGGAATAAACTTTCAAGGCCAGAGGAACCGGATAGGTTCTTACAATTTGCGGTTTGACGTTTTATTGGACGAATCGCTGCTCGTCAGCCTGGACCCGCAGTTGATCAGCGAGGGATTGGGAGAGATATTCAAAATTGCGACGATTAAGTGTAAGACCCTCTTTGGGCTCCTCGAAGATAAAGTGGAAGAATTGTTGAACCCGAGATTCTATACTTGTGCATCGGGGTGTGAGGTCTTGTCCAAAGCGATCAACTTAATGTTGAAGGAGTTATGCGATAACCCTGAAGAGATCAATTTAAAAAGATGTGTCGATTTTGGGCATACATTTTCCCCGTTTGTTGAAATGGAATCGGTGAATAGTTCTCGTTATCGGTCGCTCCCACATGGTTACGCCGTTGCTTATGATTGTATTTTGACATCGATGATAGCTCGCAAAAGGGGCCTTTTGGGCGAAGGTGACTTTGATCGAATTTATGCTCTTTTCAACTCGATAAAATTCGATCTCAATAATGATATTTATGATGACAATGAATTACTCTGGGCATCGCTGCTCGAGATGACAAAACATCGCGGAGGTAATCAGAATATTCCATATCCTGTCGAGATTGGGAGATATGCGTTCTTGCAGGATGTTAACTTCGATGAGATGAAGAAAGCGAATGCTCGACTAAAGGATTTATTGAGAGTATGAAGTATGTCATTACAGGAGGGTCTAGTGGATTGGGGTTTGAGCTGGCGAAACGGTGCCATCAACTGGGAGATGTCATTTGTTTCAACAGAAATGTCGGCAAGTTAGGCCAGCTCAAGCATCATCAGCATTTTTGTAGGCACTATCCGATAGATCTATCCGTTGACAGTCTGGAGCGACGCGATTGTCTCATGTCTGCTTACAAAGAAGAATTAGAGGGACATCAGTATAAGTTGATTCTCAATGCAGCTCAGTTTGCGATTCAGGACTTTAATCGCATGACGGATGATGCTAAACGGATTTTTGAGATTAACTATTTCTCCCAAATAGAACTCCTCAAGTGTCTGTGCCAGGATGGATTGAAAAGGGTCATTTTTATCAACTCAATCTCAGGTCGAGAAGGACAAGCCAATCAATTTCAATATAGCGCATCGAAACACGCACTCCAGGGGTTCGTGTCTTCGCTATTTAAGTCTTCAAACGAATATGATTTTGACGTAATAAATATCAATCCAGGAGGGATGAAAACCGAACTCTGGGATGATCAAGGCGTCGATCACGAAAAGCATAAAAAGTTTCTCGAGCCCAGTCACGTGGCAGACCTGTTGATGGCTCTAATCGAGTTCCCTGGGAAAGTGTTTGTAAAAAGCTTTGAGATTTTGCCGGAAAGCGATGTGCGTTAGCAATGCTGGTAGGGGGATCCTCAAAGGTAATTTTCGAAATAGACTATAATGCTGAGTGAAACACATCTTCCGAATGACGGAAATAATCTTGAACTTGAGAAGATGAGGGATGTTCACCAAGGACAGCGGGCATTCGTACTCGGCAATGGTCCGAGCTTGCAGATTAACGATCTAGACTGTCTCAGGAATGAAATCTGTTTTGCCTCCAATCGGATATTTTTAGCATTTGATCAGACGGATTGGCGTCCCACTTATTATACGATGGCGGACGAGATGGTCGCTCAGAATAATTTGGATTATATTCGCAGCGGGCGTTTGCCAGGCCAGCCTATTTTTAATAGTGGCCTTTTTAAATATAATGGCGATATTCCTGGAATCCTATTTTGTAATCCCCCGACCAAAAAAGGTGAGGAGCTGTGGGATCCGGTTCTTGGAATTCGTACCGGATATTCGGTTATAAATCTGGGTCTAAAGCTTGCCTACTTTATGGGAATTCGTGAGGTCTATGTGATTGGGTGTGATCATTCCTTTGAAGATAAATCAATTCGAACCGGGAAACAGGTATCTGGAAACGAAGTTATAATTTCTCAAGGCGAGCAAAACCACTTTCACCCTGAGTATCGAAAAGCAGGTGACACATGGACCGTACCTAGAATGGATTTGATTGGAAATGAATTTGAATTTGCATTGGACCGTTACCGAGGATCTGGTGGAATGATTTATAACGCTAGCCACCGGACCGAATTGAAGGCTTGGCCTCGAGTTAGATTGGAAGATATCCTGTAGTGGAGAGGGTTCGAAAGTTTATTGTATTCTGCCCGGATATATCGGGGCACCGACATTTATATTGTCGCCGTTTTATCGAATATTGTATCGCGCGAGAGACTGCAGTGATCTTGGCTTCAGCGGGGAGGTGCGTGCGCGTCTCGAATTGGGGCGCCTGTCGGTACGAAAGCTTCGAAGTGGAGACATTTGACGAGTTCAAGAGCCGAGATGATGTTGAGTTTGTGGATCTTAAGGAGTTCCCGGAAAATGCCGGATCGTTAAGACAGCTTAGAGAACTTGTGGCGGTATCAAAGGCGACTGATGTTATCCATGTAGATGCCGACAGCAATCGGTTCTTTCTGGCATTCAGTCCCTTTCTCTTGAGCAACGCGAGGCACCACTTAGTGATCATCTTTACAGAGTTCATTGATTGGCGCAGTATTGTGAGTCCGATTGAAGAGCTGTTTTATTGTATAAAAATCGTTTTTTCGGGGTCCTTGCGGAAATTGTTCCTGCGAGATAGGGCGTTTAGTGCAGAGAAATTACCTAGGATGACTAGATTCGTCATTTGTTGGATATTCCGAATCAGAAAAAATATCAATGTCTTCGCTACAG
>JBCCBL010000203.1:0-5533 GCA_039034055.1 Verrucomicrobiota bacterium
GAAGACGAGATCAAATCTGGAATGCTTACGATTAAAGACCTCAAAAACGGAGAATCTCACAGTGTTCCGCAGATCGGTCTCCTTGAATGGCTGATAAAAGCGAAATAAGGAAATTTTTAGGAAGTCAAACAACCCAAGGTAGTTTTATTATGATAGACTTTATCAAATCCGTTTTGATACGCGTCGCGGCATCGCTCGTTGCGATAATCATCGTTTTCATCATATTCGCTTTCATCTATGGGGCCTTTTTCATAGCCGCTACTCAGCCGGTTCCTGTTGAGATTGAGGATGACACTTTCTTGGTGATGTCACTGGACAGGAGCATCTCGGACGCACCTCCACAGTTCACGCCGCAGGAGGCTTTTTTCGGCGCATTCAATGGGCGTGAGCCTGGGATGAATCTTCTTGGAATTTTGGATACAATCCATGCGGCAAAATCTGATGATCGGATTGCCGGTATTTTTGTTGCTGGTAATGTATTCAGTCAAAATTACGGAAGTGGGCTCCCGGTCTTGAGCGAACTGAGGAATGTGTTAGAAGATTTTAAAACATCAGGAAAGAAAGTCATTGGATTTCTAGAGAGTGCCGATCTCAGCGAGTTTTATTTATATAGCGTTTTAGATGAATTATATATGCATCCAATGGGTAGTTTGTCTCTGCCAGGATTAGCCACTGAAAACCCATATTTTGGAGAAGCCTTGGAGCGGCTTGGAGTGGGTGCTCAAATTGTTCGTGTCGGAGATTATAAGTCCGCGGTCGAGCCGTTTATCGCGAGCAGCATGAGTCGTGAGAGTAGGGAGCAAATGTCTGCAATGATCGAAGATGTGTGGTCGCGGATTTCAGTCGAAATTGCGCAGGCTCGTGGAATTGAAGTCAGTTTGCTGAATGATCTTATTAGCTATGACCCTTTGGTATCTGCGGACGAAGCGATGGCAGCGGATTTTGTCGATGGTATTTTGTATTATGATGAGGTTTTGAAGAAGGTGGCGGAGTCCGGTGCTTCAGATATGAATGGCCGCACTTTTAAGCAAATGGCAATCGAGGACTATGCAGCTTCCCTGGCGGAACCTGGTGCAAATCCGTTTGAGGAAGTGACATCGGGCTCAAAACCAACGGTCGCGATCGTGTATGCAGAGGGTGATATAGTCGATGGCGATAAACCCGAGCAAAATGTCCCTGGCGATTGGCTTGCGAGGCAGCTGCGAGATATCCGTTATGATGACTCGGTAGAAGCTCTGGTCCTTCGGGTAAATAGCCCGGGCGGCAGTGCATATGCCTCAGAGGTCATATTGCGTGAACTAGAACTCATCAGCGAGGAAATACCTGTTGTCATTTCGATGGGAACCCTGGCCGCATCGGGGGGGTATTGGATTTCCACGGCAAACGACATCATTATTGCAGACCCGAATACGATCACTGGGAGCATTGGTGTATTTGGAATTCTATTTAATTTTAAAGATCTCATCAACAAATGGGGGATCTATTTCGACGGGGTCGAGACCCACCCATACGGCTCGCTATTTTCTGCTTTCGAGAAAAAGACACCGGAGGCCTTGGCGCTGGTGCAGCAAGATGTAGATTCGATTTACGAAGACTTTTTGGAACGTGTCACTAATTCAACCGGAATCGATGATAGTGACGTGTTGAATGCGCTTGCTGGCGGAAGGGTATGGACGGGATCTCAAGCGCTCGAGCTGGGACTGGTCGACAGGCTAGGGGGGCTCAATGATGCAATTGATGAGGCGTTAGAACTCGCCGGTTTGACTGACCTAGACTACTCGCTTCGGGAAGTCCCAGGAGTTCAAAGCCCACAAGAAATGCTACTGGAACTCCTCAGTGGCGGATACGATGTCAGCGAATTAGGTCTAGATAGGCTTTTTGATACGAAGCATGAAAGTATCCAGCAGGTTGCAGAAAATTTGCAGCGCCTTTCAGACCTCGAGGGCGTACAGGCGCGTTCTCCGATTGTTGGATTCAAGTAGTTAGCGCTTCTTTCGAATCCACCGAAGCGAAGGGGTGGACCGCGGTTTGATTTTTTTGCTGTAGGCGCGCAGATACTGGCCGTGCGAGTGTGCTGTTAGTTTTGAGTCTGCCCTTTACCTCTTGGTTTGAGCTGAGCGATGATTTCTGGTATATAGGTCCAAAAAAAGTTATGTACTAATTGCCATCCTCCGTTGAAGTGCTTAATTCTAACTAATAACAAGTTATTATTATGCTCTCAAAAACTATCGCTTCGAGCATCGCGGTAATCGCATGCTCTCTCGGCCTTTCCGCAAAAGGCCCGTTTTACTCCCAAAATTTACCGACTAACCTAAATTTTGGTCTCAAAGAATTAGTGCTCTCTCAAAACACGACGGCCTCTCCCTTTGCGAAGAAGGTAGCGAAGACACTTTTGAGTCGTGCAATCCGTAACGATGAAGGCCACGTGATGGTCAAAGCTGTTGTAAATGACCGAAAATTCTACGCTGGGCTGAAAAGCACACTCGCAGCTCAGGGTATTGAAATCTATGCCGAATACGCTGCATACCGGGAGGGGGTATTGTCATTCTACGCACCGATACCCAAATTAAGTGCGCTCGCCAAACTTTATGGAATCAAGTCTCTGTCACTGGAGCTTAAACCGATTACGAATGTTGGGTCGGTCACTGCGCAAGCTGTCTCGGTATTGAGCACGGACCTCATCAACTCTTTTGGATTTGAAGGAACGGGTATCAAAGTGGGAGTGATCTCCGATAGCTATGATACTTTCCTAACAGGAATCACTGCAGCGGATGACATCGCCTCCGGAGACTTGCCTGGGATCGGAAATCCTTTGGGGAACACCACTCCGATTATTGTGTTGGAGGATCTGGGACCGCTTGGTGGTATCGATGAAGGCCGCGCGATGCTGCAGATCATTCATGATATCGCGCCGAAGGCAGATCTCGGGTTTGCCACCGCGTTTATCAGCGAGGTCGGTTTTGCTAATAACATCGTCAATCTTGCCGATCCGCTACAATTCGGTGCGGACATTATTGTTGATGATATTATTTATCTGGCAGAACCGATGTTTTCTGACGGTATTGTCGCTCAAGCGGTAGATACTGTGGCAGCGCAGGGAGTTTCCTATTTCTCCTCTGCCGGTAATAACCCGGGGACCAGTGCATTTTCGGGGACATTTACGCCGGTCTTTCCGACCGAGGTGGATGCACTGATTATCAGTGGCTCAGAAAATATTGATATTACACCGATTCCTCTGGAGGCTTATCAATTTGGCTTCCATGACTTTGATGAAGGCCCGGATATTGCGATCACTCAAACCATTGACCTACTGGTTGATGGCACGCTTATTTTTCAATGGAATGATCCTTATGATGTCGGGGGAATCACTGCGGACTATGACGTCTACGTTTGGGATACTGCCGGAGTCTTTCTGGGAGCGGTTGCAGCCGATAATTTTGCGACAGATCAAAGTATTGAGGCTTTCGGATTCACCGGTCAGGTGCAAATTGCGATCGCGCGATTCAATGCTCCGACCGTTCCCAACGCAGACCAACTGCGCTACGTCATGTTCGGTGGTGAGGTAGTCGAATTTCCGAAATATCAAACGGTCGCGACCTATGGCCACGCGGCAGCCGCAGGAGCAATGGGAGTGGGCGCTTATGCCTACGATGAGTTGTTGATTCCTGAGGGTTTCACGGCTCCGGGCCCGGTGGACATTTGGTTTGATGCGCTCGGTAGTCGGCTTTCTCAGGTCGAAACGCGCTTAAAGCCCGATTTTTCGGCAATCGATGGGATCGATACCACTTTCTTTGGCGCTGATTCCGATGGAACGGGTTTTCCGAATTTCTTTGGAACGAGCGCCTCAGCTCCGGTCGCCGCAGCTGTTGGAGCCCTCGTTTTGGAAGTTGCTGGCGGTCCAGGTTCTCTCACTCCGGATGAAATGCGCGCAACCTTGATGTCTACCGCCTCACCGCATGATCTTGACCTCTGGAGTATCGACGCAGATGCGTCCCTTGGGCCGGTTACCCTGAAGGTGGAGGTGGATGCGGATGCTTCAAATGTTGCGGTCTCCGACACCGAGTCGATCAAAGTAATCTTCGATGCTCCGTTTCCCGCCTTATCAATAAGCGAGGTCTTTATTGATTTAGCAGGCACTGGTCTGATCTTTGATATTTCTGGCGTGGGCAGCACTCCATTTACCCTCGGAGCGCTTAGTGGAATAGCGCTCACGGATGTGACCCCATCGGTGGTTGATGGCGGCACAACCCTCAGCATCGCCTTTGCTCCGGGCACCTTCACCTCGGGTGATCAATTCAGCTTTGTGATCGACCGCGACATTGCCGGCTTAGGCGGAGGGAATGCGGCTGAGCTTCTCCAGGGAGCAACAGTGCGCTTTTCATTCGATGGATTTGCATTCCAGCCTACCACTACATTTCAAAATGTATTTGGAACCGAATGGGGCGCTGTCGATGGGATGGGCATCATCAATGCGATCAACGCAGCTCTTTCAGTAGCCCCTTAAAACACCATGGATATTTTGGAGTGATTTCCCGAAATACCGCGATGCCCCGCTTTTAGTGGGGCATTTTTTTTGGACTCAGGCGATGAATATTAATGTTCAATATTAGGCCATGGTTTCATCGAAGGGCGTTCTATTTCGATTACACAAGACTCACTTCCTTTCGGTGATCGAAGCGGGCAAACTCCCATGTCATCTACCTGATATGATACTACAAAACTATCAAATTCACTGCGAAGAGTTATTAGATAATCGAGTTTGTGCTCTTCGATTGGACTGCCATTGCCAGGAAACTCTGAACAATATTTGGGTCCACCGGTTTAGGTATGAAATGCTTCACGTCCAGAGCGTTTACGCGATCAATTTCACCTTGTAATACATTTGCCGATACGACTGCAATAGGGACATTCATGCTATTATAACCGGCGTCGCCAGCACGGATCTTTTTTACGGTTTCATAGCCATCAAGGACCGGCATTTGGAGGTCCATGAAAATTGCGTCATACTCGATAATTCTAATTTTTTCGAGAGCCAGTTGGCCGTTTAGGCAGGAATCGACTTCGAGCTTGTAAGGCTTTAGGAATTGCTGAAGGAGTTTGATGTTCAACTTGTTATCATCGACGATGAGAACTCTGAGACCTTCGGTTGCATTTGCATTAATTTTTTGGTTTGATTCGTTCTCATTTTTCGAGACTTCAATATCTGTGGCTTCGCAGGGGATATGCACCCGACACCGGGTTCCCTTTTCTTTCTCACTCTCTAGAGTCAGTTCTCCGCCAAGGGTTCGAGTGAGTTCACGAGCAATTGTAAGGCCGAGCCCGGACCCCGTATGCTTCCGGGTGTCAGAGTTATCTTCCTGAGAGAATGGGTCGAATATAGATTTAAGAGCTTCTTCGCCGATTCCAATGCCTGTGTCGGACACGACGATTTCTAGCTCATCTTCGTGGCCATAACCTTGTATAATAATGGATCCTTCATTACAAAATTTGACTGCATTTCTTGCCAAGTTTGAGACGATTTGGTTGATTTTTA
>JBCCBL010000204.1:0-5513 GCA_039034055.1 Verrucomicrobiota bacterium
TCACCCTGCCTCTGGCTGCGAACCCGAAGCTAACCCTCTCGGGAATGGTCGGCATGCCAAAGAGTGAACTATTCGGCCAAACCAGCGGAGAACTCGCACAGCACATCGCGCCTTGGATTGTCTATACCAAAACCGAAGCCAGTCTCGCAGAACAGATCGATTCGATTCTAAATCAGGCGCGCGCAATCGAGGTCGAAATGCCCTTTGTCTGCAAACCAGACATCGGATGTCGCGGCGCCGGCGTAAAGCGCGTAGATTCCAGGGAAACGCTGGAGCAAATAGTCGAGAGCTATCCGGTCGGCGCCGGCTTGATCATTCAGCGGCTCGCCAAACACGAGCCCGAAGCAGGCGTTTTCTTTGTAAAGAATCCAGAGACGGGCCAAGTCAGTATCCCGTCGATGACCTTTAAATTCACGCCGTCGGTGATCGGTGATGGAGAGAGGACACTGGGACAACTCATCGAAAAAGATGCCCGAGCCGGAACGCTCATTCACCTGTATAAAGGCCGCCTGAAAGAGCGATGGAGTCAGGTCATTCCAAATGGCCAAATAGAAAAACTCGTATTCTCAGCCAGTCATAGCAAGGGAGCGGTGTTTAAAGACGCACGCGCATATGTCACCCCAGTTTTGGTCGAACGGCTCAGGGATCTGATGGATGGCTTACCTGACTTCTACTATGGCCGTTTGGATGTCAAATTTCCAGACATAGCTTCGCTTCAGCGCGGCGAGGGCTTGGAAATTCTTGAGATCAACGGTGCCAGTTCGGAATCGATTCATATTTGGGACCGAGATGCGCGCTTCGGAGAAGCCGTAGGACAGTTGCTCTGGCAATACCGCACCTTGTTCAAAATTGGAGCTAGTCACCGCAAACGCGGCATTCAACCTCCGAGTCTGGGCAATTTTTTTGCAGGCCTAGCTAAAGAGCGCCGTTTAACGCGGAGCTACCCAACCACGGACTAAGCCCATGAACGCGCAAGAGCATCCCATCAGTGCATGGAGGCAACAGCCCTTCCCGATTCGCATGATCCTAAAGCATTTTGTGAGGGTCGACGGCATCGAGGCGATTTGCCAAGCATGGATGCAAGACCCGGAAAATCCGCATGGCGAACCCGGGCCCTTTATCGATTTCACTCTGGATTACATGGGAATTCAGACACGCATTCACAATGAAGACCTCCTAAAGCAAATTCCTGCCGAAGGGCCGTTGATTGTTGTAGCAAATCATCCCCTAGGCGGCATCGAAGGATTGCTGCTTACCCAGATGCTACTGAAATACCGCCCCGATACCCGGGTTTTGGTCAACAAAGTCCTGAAAATTTTCCCGGAATTTTCAGACATTTTCATTGGCGTAGATGTGCTCCATCCTGATAAGCAAATGGAAAATGGGAAAGGGGTTCGCGAGGTCATCAAGACCCTAAAAAGCGGCGGTGTAGTGTTAATTTTTCCGGCTGGCACCGTCTCGCAGATGAAACTGCCCAGTATGCAGATTGCAGATCCGGAGTGGTTGCCGACTGCAGGACGTTTGGCAATGCGATGCGACGCCCCGGTGTTGCCCCTATATATCAATGCCCGCAATGCTGCCTCATTCTATCTTTCAGCCTATATTCACAAGCGTCTGCGGACCCTCCTGTTGCCGCGTGCGATGCTGAAAAAACGCAGAGAACCCATAGATATCCACGTCGGCCGCCTCATCCCCGCCTACGACCTTACCAGCTTCGATACCCTGGAAACAGCCACCGGATTTTTACGCCTCACCTGCGAGCTTTTAAAAAAGGATCCTACCGCCGCCACAGATGCTTCTCCGAAGCCCGCCCCTTCAGTTTCAAAAAATCGAGATCCAAAGATTAACCAGGAGCAACTTGAAGCTCACGTTGAAACACACCGCGATGCATGTCTAGTCCGCAGAGAAGACTTCTCGGTATTCTCGTTTCCATTTGAAAAAATGGGGGCCTTGATGCCCGCATTGGCGCTCGAACGCGAACGGACATTTCGCACCGTTCAAGAAGGTTCAGGTAAAGTTTTCGATTCCGACCGTTTCGACGCTCACTACGATCATCTTATTCTCTGGGATGAACATGCAAAACGCATTGCCGGTGGCTATCGACTGGGTCGAGTGGATCGTATCATCAAAAGCGTGGGTATCTCTGGCCTCTACAGTCATTCTCTCTTCAAATACGATCACCGATTTATCGAATCTATAGGAAAAGGCATTGAAGCTGGGCGCTCATTCATCGCCTCAGAGTATCAGCGAAACCCTAAAGCGCTCGACATGCTTTGGAAAGGTATCGGGAGTTATACAATGGCCGAGCCTGGGTATCACACGCTCTTCGGCTGCGTGAGCGTTTCTCCTCAATATAACTTACTCGCGCGAGCCCTGCTCCGAGACTCTTTGCTCACCTACTATGGCTCCGATTCCGATCTTCAGAACCTGGTAAAGGCCCGTAATCCTATGAACCTCAATAGCTGTCCGTGGTCCGAAAAAGATCTCAACCAACTCGGTTCACTCCCCATCCTGAACAAGCTATTGGGATGCGTCGATGCGCGTATCAAAGTGCCAGTATTGATCCGCCACTACCTAGCCCTCAATAGTAAATTCGTCTCCTTTACCGTAAATAAAGGCTTCAATAGCTCCCTCGACGGCCTGATCGTTCTCGACCTGCGCGAAGCGCCACATCGATACCTGAAACGCTTCTTAGGCGTATCTGGAGCCGATGCCCTTCAACCCACTCCACCTTCTCAAAGCCATGTTGCTTAAATCACTCGAAGATTCTCTGAAACAAGTAGAAATGATTCTCTGCGCTCTTTCCGAGCTTCCAGAGCATAAAGCTCAAGAAGCCTATATAGGCCAGCGCATCGGGAGCCATATTCGCCATGTCACCGACCATTTTACGGCACTGCTGAAGCTTTCCGATTCCGATAACATCGACTACAATTCCCGCAGTCGCAACAGCCCGACCGAGACCGACATCGCCTACGCGCGCGAGCACGTCGCCGACATTATGCAATCGCTGGAAAATGCAGTTTTCGGAGACCGAACTGTGGTCTGCGTGTCAGAAGTCGATGTCACGGAAACGAAATCGGCTGAATTTAAATCCACTGCCGATCGCGAAGCATTATGGGTATTCAACCATACAATACACCACATCGCCCTGATTAAAATCCTAGCCGAGCAGTCTGGAATTCGATTCGATCATAGACTAGGCCTGGCACCAGCCACCGCCAGTTTTGAACGCTCTAGCAACTAATATCCTGTGTGCACTGTATCTATTTTCGCCCAGAAATCGGGCTTGACCATAACCATGAATCGCGACGAGCAGCGCACGCGCTCAGAAGCCATAAAACCGCACCACACCGCAGATTACTTTTTCCCCATTGATTCACAATCAGGTGGCACCTGGTGTGGGCTTCATCAAACGGGTTACGTCCTGACACTGCTCAATCGCTATGAACCCGGAGTTCCCTATCTCGGAAGCGAATCGCGCGGACTGATAATACCCGAACTCCTAGCGATGAAGAAAATCGCAGAGATCTCCTCTTTCTTTAAAACGCCTAACTTGTATCGGTTCAACCCTTTCGACCTTTTACTGATAGATCCGCAAACCATCACTCACTTTTCGTGGAATGGCCAACACTGCACGTGCATCAAAATGAACTCCAAAGATGCACCGTTTTTCTATACCTCATCCTCTGAGCGCACTAGAGAAGTCGTCGCTCACCGTAGAAAGATTTTCGATGCGTTTAAACGTGATTTTATCAAACCTACAGCATCCGAACTACTCCATCGACTACACTCTATGCGGGATGCGGGAAAGCCAAGAGATGGCATTTTAGTGGATCGCCCAAAAGTCCACACCAAAAGCATTTGTCAAATTTCCCTAGGTGAGGACGTCGCAAAAATTCAATACTGGCCCGAAGCCGCACGTGCAGTTGACAAGACTTATAAACCCATTGAACAAAGATTCGAGTCTAACCTCGCACTCACAACTTAATTGGAAATTTAGTAATTTTATTTGATATCCAAAGAAGCCACAAGGTAAGTCCAGAATAGTGCTAACTTAAGGAATGCTATAGAGTTGACTCCGTAGCAAAGATCTTCTGCCAGTGCAAAACCTAAGCGCAGCCTAACATCTTTCTTAGACACCGCGTAGAGTTTCGTATCCTCTTTTAGAGTTAGATGTTATTTCGTTGGTGGTTTAATATAGCTTGATTTATCAACTGTAAATTTTATATATATTTGCCAAGTAACATCAGTATGACTACTGGACATCGAGCCTGCCAAGTAAGTTTTTTCTAAATCAATTTTAGATGGTGGATTAGTGTATTCAATATCTATATCACTTTGATCAGTCTCTTTGTTAAAAGACATATATGCCCTTTTGGAGGAACTCTCTTTGGATTTCTCATTTTCACCTGTTAACCCTATATGTGGAGAGACTGCCTTAAAACTTATTTCATTTTTAGTAACTAAAGACTTATTAAAAAACGATTTAATAAAGAAATCATCATATTCCTCCCATGGTCCATCCCATGTGGATGTTTTATAAAAAGATGACTCAGATACAGGCACAAGTTTGTACTGCCCGTAACAACGAAGGTCGGGAGACCATGTCTTACTAGTTATCTCCTCACCATAAATACATACAAAGTTTATAGCGTAAGTCAGTATCAATAATATTGTGTGTTTCTGAATCATGTTTAAGTCTAGTGCAGAGGAGGAGCGATGGCATTTTAGTTGACACTATGCCTTGTTCAATTCAGTCCCCTTTCGGCCTTGAAAACACAAGCACGATTTTTGTTCCACGTGCATCGAATCCGCCTGAACTTGACTTCTGCAGGTCGGGCACTTCCTCAAACTGCATAAGAGTCCAGCCTTCCAGACTCATTCTATTCGCAGTCTCTTCTGCTCTCATTCGTTCATTCACTCGGATTTGCTTTTTCATTCCGTTCTCGTCGGTCCAAACTCTTGTTCCAATACCACTATTCACTTCAACGAACTTATATTCTTTCGGTGATGTTGAGTTTGTGGCGCACCCAGCGAAGAGAATTGATGCCAGTGAGAATAGGATTTGTGGTTTCATAAATTCTTTCATCGAACGTCGGCTGTCATGCAAGAGGAGTGCAGCGACGAATTGTATAAACTGCCTTGTTAGCCGTTGTCTTCACTTTCATAAAGCCTCTGCTCGCTTAAGAGTTCTTCTGCCGACAAGGGTATGAGTCCATTTTTGGGTGAATAGGTATAAGCGTCGACTAGTCTGGACTTGGTCAAATTATTAACATCGCTCGCATGTTCTATAATTCGGAGCTTCTCGTCTCTTCCGTCCCCATTTGTGTCAATCCATACACATTTCATAGAGTGGGCTATAGAACTAGGGCCTTCAGACTTCGCTATTGTATTTCCTACGATCATAAGATAGAAGACAGCAACTAACAACCGCCTAGAGGAAATACGAGTCGTCGCGAAAGGGCATCCAGATCCAGTCGAAGTTCATTCGGTTGCACAGGACGCAATGGACA
>JBCCBL010000205.1:0-5508 GCA_039034055.1 Verrucomicrobiota bacterium
AGGAAAACTTTTGAACTCGATTACGTCACGCAGGAGCAGAAGCATTTCAAGAGTGCCTTCGCCCTACATTGGGAAGGTTGTTACACCATGAATTACTCATGGGGCTACAAGAAAAGCGATAATGCATGGAAGAGTGCTCAGACCGTTTACGACAAACTCAAGGATATCAATGAAAAGGGCGGAGCGCTCCTTCTCAATGTAGGGCCTGATGGCCAGGGAGTCGTACAACCAGAAGCCTATGCGATCCTTGCGGAAACCGCCGAACTCATCAAAGCAAACCCTATCAAAAAGTCGGTTCCAGACATTCAGAAACTCCCTGGAATCAAATGAACTCTACTGGGCGGTATATTGAAGATTATGCTTCGCAATAGGCAAAAGGATGGCTCAACGCTCATCGAGCTATCGAAGTCGCTTGCACCACAGATACCAATGTTGCGTAACTCGATTTTTCACCTAAGTTTTCTGAGATCAGCACTGTGAATATTCCTTACACCCAGTTCATCTAATATGAACACGAGGATAGTATCGGAAGCGTTATCACCATAGTATATTTGTGTGAACGCGCCATCACGCTTAATACGTGTTGGGTCACCGTAGGCCTTGGTAACCTCCTCCATCTTCGAGTCGATCCCTATACCTTTTGGCGTAACAAATTTAAATCGATCAGCCAAAATCCGAGAAGGGTCACAGCCAGAACCACATGCAAAACCATATACTATATCATTTTTTGTTAGGATTACTGAAAACCCCTGATCCGGATAATCCATAAACCGCTCGGTCTCGACCAATGGCTCCCCCAACAACCTTTCCACATCAACTCTCGAGAAACCAATCTTCACGCCAGCTAGCTCGAAAAATGGATTCCATTCCTCCGTTTCCTCAGCCTTTACAATAGTGATGACTACATAAAGAATAAAGCATGTTGAAAGCCGCTGAAACGTCATTCCTAATAACATTAAAGAGTATGAGCACTGATGGAAGGAAATTCTGAATCAAGAATAGAGCTATTCGACCACCAGCCTGCCGACCCTCAACGCCCCAGATATCGATTGTCCCTTCCTCGTCTTCCATGGGAGGAAGCAGTGCTCCAGGCGCAACTGGGCTCGATGCCGCTTGGAGATTAATTTGTGATTTTGCATGGGCTGATTTTCGGTTTTATCAATTTCATCGACTCACTGTAGATTGCTATGCTCTCCAGAATCGCGAAAAACACATGAAGTCAGGCCAGGCATACGCCGCACATTTGATCGGCATGTACTTGGCAGTCGAAACGAAAGACACTGACCGATCGAACAGTGCCGTGCAAAAGTGGCTCAAGCAGGCAGGGATACATATAAATAAATTCAGCATCGGAGCCATATAGAAGATCATGTCATGAGCAAAAGGGGTTGTGCAAGAGACCTACGGATACGTTCAGTCTCTCGGTTTTCCCAAGTTCAGAAGATATCATGAGGCCACCTTGTAAATTCATTTGAAGACTTGGAGGGTCCCCAACAACACAAGAGTCGAGTGAATCTGCCTCGCGGCACGTCTGCTCAGATCCCTCAACGAGACCGATGCGATCCACTTTGGAGCTTGACCTAACGCATTAACAATATTGACCAGGTTGAAAGCTAAACTTTTTGCAAACTCGTCTGCTCCTCAACAACCGATCAATGTTTAAAGATCTACTGATACCGCGTAGGAATGAATTTTCAGATCGCTCGTCTGCCAGACCGAGATGCATTCAGTTACTCCTCGGATTATCGATCCTTCTTTCAGGGTGTGTGGTTGTGAGGGTTGAAAACGGGAAACCCGAGATTAGCGAATTCCCACCAGGTCTACCCACCCAGATGATCGCAGATATTGAAATTATCGAAACCGACACCGCCACTCAGCGAGTATTGGTGAAGGGTCGCGGGGTTACCGTCATTGTAAGCCCAGTCAATAAGTCAATCACTTTAGGCACCTCAGAAACCGAAGTCATAGAAATTCCATACAATACGTATATTCAATATGAAGAGCCTTAAACTCACTCAAGTGCTGATCCTTTCACTTCTGCTTTCAGCCATCATCTCAATGACCGGTTGTACTAGTTATGCGACCTTCGCGACCCGGACCACCCAGGCGGTGGCAAAGATTGATACCGATCCCAATCAACCCAAAATCACCATCGGGAAAGATCGCTTTGAAGGGTTTTTCGGCCCGGCTTTCGATACCGGAGCTGCCCCATCTTCTTTTGCGTTTATGGATAGCAATGCTAGTATCACCAATCCAGAGGTGAGCCAGCTCTACGCAACCGGGAATGCCGCTAAAATCCTTCTCGGAAAACCAGTCAATATATCAGACACGGAGATGACGGGAAATCGTAAGCCAATGTTTTTCGGAGTGCGATCGACTTCGGGATTGAGCCTCGGCCTTTCGCCAGGGAACTCCGCTCCCGAATTCGTATTCGGCTACGATCGTGAGGAAGTATCCATTATTCCAATTCAGAAGCCAAGCAGCGACGATGGTGATGAAGATTCAGCGATTTACCCCTCGGTAATCGGGGTTATTCGCCTGCAGACCCAAACGGACGATAGCGACAATAAAATCGGTATCCGCAGCCAAACGGTCTTTGCCACTGGTCAAGCCGCTGAACACTATGCGAGCACTACCGATGTTTCCCAACTGGTAACCAACATTTTGGATACGGAATTCGAATCAGTGGCCGCCCGTTACGATGCAGCCCAGGCGCTTGCCTACGAAATCATGATCGATTTTTACGATGTAGATCCATCCAAACGCGATAAAGTATATAACGAAGCCGCGGCGGTCGGAGTTTTAGGAACAGCCAGCAAGAATAGCGCAAACTTTAATAAACTGATGGGGTATCCACCCGAAACGCGGGTCGGTGTATTTCAAGACTTGCTAGTTGGGGGAGATGCTTCTGATCTCCTCAGAATCAAAAAGCTCAGACTCTTCAGCGCTTATTTGAATGCAAATTTGGCAGACCTGAGCCAACCTTAAAAAACCTCCATAATCCAAATCCTATGTATTGCGACGATCCTAATTGCAACTGCGACTGTAGCCAGATCGATACAAGCGACGCCCTCTCAGTGACCACTGTGCAATCCAAATGTGAAGAACGTCTCGGGATCCTGCGCATCCGAAATGTGATTGTCTGCTGCTGCAAGGTTGCACCTTTTTCCGATAACCCAGAGAATCAAGGGTGCGAAATTTTCTACAAACCGAAAATTAGTTGAGGCACTGCCTCATTAACGAGGCGGTTGCGTTTGCCAACCGAGTATTTTCGGTGGCGGCTATCTTTATAGTAAGCGTCGCGATCCCACGATCTGCCGACTCTATCAATGGTACCTATGTGGGGGACGAGTCGAGTCGCACAGCGCAAATGTACTTTCAAAAAGCCGGGGAGTATTCCATTATCTGGAGGACTTGCCTATCACCCCATAGACCATTTATTCCATGAATACCCACCTAAAAACTACCATCTCCACAACCCTATTGCTGGTTGTAACATGGACGCTTTGGGGGCAGCCCGCCCAAATGAGACGCACTAGAGAGCACACCATCACCCAATCCGAAGGGCTCTCCTTCCTAGCACCTGCCGAAGTAAAACCATCCGAGTCAAGTTCTGCACTTATCTATCTGAGTGGAAAGTATCGAGTGATCCAGGCCAATGGCATCCCCAACCATCCTACCGGACGGTTTCCCTCTCGAGGGAATCCACACCGCATACAATCGCAGAGTTTCAATTATAAAATACCCGCATCTCCAAAAAAGCGAGAGACACCCGTCCCCCTCGAGCGCTCCGCTTTTGGAATCGCAGTCAATGGAGTTCCTTTTGACCCTGGAGCTGCGGAATGGTATCTTGGTCAGCGTTCAAGTACTTGGCGATATGAACCCCTCTCAGGTGCCATCCATTTAGGAGTCGATGAGAACCACGCACACGTTCAGCGCGGAGGAGTCTATCACTACCATGGAATTCCAACACTCCTTGTAGAAGGTATGGATATTTCGGACACAAAACACTCTCCCATCATCGGCTGGGCTGCAGATGGCTTTCCCATCTATGCCCTTTACGGCTATGTAGACAGCAGTAATCCAGATTCGGGGATAAAGAAGCTCAAATCCAGTTATCGACTGAAGCTGGGAGAGCGACCTCAAGGGCCGAACGATCCTGGCGGCACTTACGACGGAACATTTGTAGCAGATTATGAATACATCTCAGATCACGGAGACTTGGATGAGTGCAACGGAATGGACACCGTTACACCCGATTTTCCTAGAGGAACTTATGCGTATTTTTTAACCGAAGACTGGCCCGTAATTCCGCGCTATTTTAGAGGCACTCCCTCAAAAGACTTCTCCAAAAGATAGCTAAGCGAACGCTACATTCGAGAAATAAAACCTAGCAAAGGAGTATCGATTGCCGCGATCGCATCGAGATTCTCAAATATTTGCAACGGTTAGGCCGAAAGTCTATGAAAGGAAATAAGGCCCTCCTATCGATATATAAAACTGAAGATCAGACACTGGCGATGTCTGACTGGGTTTAAATAGACGCAACGCGTAATACCGATTCGCGTTCATTTTGATAGTCCTAGGCCGGGGCAAGCGTCCTCACTTGACCCCCTTTTTTTGTTACCAACCCGCCATCGGCCAACCGAGACGATTGCTCCGGCTATCGATCAATTTCACTGCGACGGGGTATTGTAGTATCCGAACAAAGAAACGTTGAGAAAGATCATCGGCATTCATGGCGAGGCATCTGGTAAGGAGGAGCAATCCGTCCCGAACACTTGAGATTCTCGAAAATGAAATACCTTGCTTAATAATGGCGACTTTCATTAAAGAAGGCATGAAATTGGATGTAATTATCGTAGGTGCAGGGCCTGCCGGAATCGGGTGTGCATTGGCGCTGCGCCGAGCGGGAGTCAAAAAAGTCTTAGTCCTCGAAGCCAGCGAAGTCGGGTCCTCATTCCAGAAATGGCCCGAGCAAATGCGGCTGATCACACCTTCTTTTCACGGAAACCCCTTCTATCAAACCGATTTAAACGCCATCACCCCAGAGACCAGTCCCGGGGACTTTTCCCAGAAGGAGCATCTCAGCGGAGACCAATATGCAAAGTATCTGATTGCCACAGTTCGGCACTACTCAGTCGATGTGCAAGAAAATCAAAAGGTCCTCAGTATCCACCGAGAGCCTAAGACCTACAAGATTCGAACCGAACGCACCCAATTCACCGCGCGGACCGTAGTTTGGGCTGGTGGAGAGTTTTCTCACCCAAAACAAGGTTCCTTTCCGGGTGCTGAATATTGCGTGCACTCGAGTGTGTTCAGAGATTGGAACGACTATCAGGGCAAAGACGCCCTCATCATCGGCGGCTACGAAAGCGGTATTGATGCCGCATGTAATCTCCTACAACTGGGAAAACGAGTAATCCTGCTCTCTAGCGGCGAACCCTGGAAAGTCGACCACCCAGACCCGAGCGAAGTGCTAAGCCCTTATACCCGGGAGCGCTTCAT
>JBCCBL010000206.1:0-5474 GCA_039034055.1 Verrucomicrobiota bacterium
CGATCGATAATCGTCATCGCCAAGCGCGGGCTCATATCCATAACACAGGTGCCCGAAAGTTGCTCAATATTGAATAAGACAATATGAGTTGGATTTGGAATCGCCTCGGTGAATTTCAAATAGGGAGTCGTATGCAGCTTCGACATTTTGAGACTGAAATCCATCCGTAGGAACATCGATAATCGAGCTGCCAGGTAGTATATGAATTGTTCATGCCGTATCCGAACTTGTCTCAACTCAATCTCTGTAAGGAATACTGGATTACGAAAGTCGTAGGTCTCAATGTGAATATTTGAGACGTCTTCATATCGAACACCATGAGGTGAAAACACTTCGAGCGCTGAAGTTTCATCACCCTCAGCATCTGCCATCAACTGGTCGATGTCGGACTGACTCAAGAAGTCAGCTCCAATATCTCCACCCATGTCTTCTGGATCTGCCATATTCCTTATTTACCAGTTACTGCACAACGAACTCAGAAAAGTAGAGACCTTCGACGAGCCGTTTGCGCATCACATTTTCAAAGGCACCCATTAAATCATTTCGGAGGACGTTCTTCACACCAGCGTCTTCCAAGTCTTGTATCGATAATGCTGATAATACACCAATAGTCGCGTCGATAAGTTTTGGTCGAAATTTCTCGATTGTCGTTGAAAACTCGGGGTCAGAACCTTCGATCATAAAGCTCACTTTCACATAGCGGCTCCTCATGGCGCCCGCGAGGTTAGCAATAATACCATCAAACTCATAGGTGCTAATAGCAACCGCTTCACCTTCGGCAGGGGGTTCCGGTGGAGCAGCACTGCCGCCAGATCCGCCATCTTCACCTTCTGCAGCCTGCGCAATGCCACTCTCCTCGATAGTTTGTGCCAGTGCTCCTTGCATGCTGGGTATTAATAAAAACTTAGTCATCAAGAAATTGATAACAGGCAGGAGCACCACAATGGCGATCACCGGAATCAAGGGATTCGGCCCCTTTGATTCAGCTGCGGGTAGTTCCTCTACTGCTTCTTCTGACATTTCGATTCTAGGGGTTAAAAGCTAACTTTTATTATCGTTTCAGATTCACAACCTCTTGGAGGACCTGATCTGAAGTGGTCACAATCCTTGAGCCCGCTTGGAAACTCCGTTGCTGAACAATCAAGTTAGTGAACTCTTCAGTGAGATCTACATTGCCACCTTCAAGGGCTCCTGAACGGATTGTTCCAGACCCATTTGATCCCGGTGAAAAAGAAGCGCCACCATTTATCTGGCCTGCGACTTCAAACCCCGAGTAAAGACCACTGCCTTCTTTTTTCAAAGCTTGTTGATCGACAAAGTCAGTCAATTGGATCGTCCCGATTTCGAAGGTCGCTCCGTTGGTTAAAAGCGCTGTCACCTCTCCAGATGATCCGAATGAAACAGATGCGAGGGCCGGTGCATTGGCTTCGACATCTGCATTTGATACTCCAGTGGCGACACCCGTTCGATCAATTGTGAATGCCCCAGTCCCGACCGAAAAAGCACTGAACTCACCAGATATATTTCCACTAACCGCCGGAGCCACCGTATCTGCAGTGATGACCGAGTAGGTTAGATCAGAGGTCGTTGTACCCGTAGCTTGAAGACGAATGGAACCCCCATTGAGCCCTTGGACACGGAATCCATCCTGAGTCACCAGGTTGAAATTATCATCAAACTTAAAATTGCCCGCGCGCGTCGCATAGGTCGTCCCCGAAGTGGGGTCTAAAACCTGAAAATATCCATTCCCGGTGATCGCAAGATCAGTAGTGATACCGGTTTGGCTTACGGGACCTTGTGTGAAATTGGTTGATATAGAAGTCAACTGAACTCCATTTCCGATTTGTTGAGGAGCTGTATTCGAAGTGGTATCACTCGAAGGTGAAGAATCTTTCAGGAGCTTACTGAAAGTATCACCGTAGGTGGCACGAGAGCCTTTGTAGGCAATTGAGTTAACGTTGGCTATGTTGTTACTCACGACTTCTAAACCGCGTGTGTAAGTTTTAAGGGCACTCACGCCACTGACTAAGGATCCAATCATAATGTTTTATGGGCTTTGGTTAATTGTTCTTTTGATGATTCGCGATTAACCTTGATCTAGGCTTACGCGACTTACAGACGACATCGGATATTCCGTTCCATTGACGGTAAGTACGACCTCTGTTTGGCCTTGAGAAACCGACTCTACGACTCCTTCAGTGCTGATTCCGTTATCTAATATCGTGACAGTGCGCCCTAAGTATGACTGGGCGGTAGTTAAATTCTGTAGATCATTTAATTGAGTAAATCCATCTACCAGAGTTTGCATTTGTTCAAGTGAGGTAAATTGAGCCATCTGGGCTAGAAACTCGGTGTCCTTCATGGGTTCTAGCGGATCCTGATTCGTGAGCTGCACGGTCAATAACTCCAAGAACTCCGAGGAGTCCAAATTTTGAGGCGCAAGCCCGCTATCGGTATTGATCTCTTGGGGAGAGGTTGCCGAAAATACTGTTGAGACTTCAGACATGTGTTAACTATCGCTTAGGTTGCTTGGGGTCTCCACTTTTATCATGGGTGGCTTGTCGACGTTGCGCATGCTCGCGCAAATTTTCGCGGAAAGCTTCACGGAAACTTTCACGCTCGCGAGTTTGATCAGGTGTTTCCTGACGATCTCCACGAGGTTCTTGCTGAGTCGTCGGGCGATCTCCCGCAGACTGTTGCTGTGGGTTATTTCCTTTATCAAATTGCTGAGGGGTGTTTGACGGCAAAGTATCAATAACCGGTGGCACCAATTTAATTCCTTTATTATGCGCGCTCTGTGTCAGAGAATCCCAACTACGTGTGAGGGCCTCGCGAAGTTCGCTTGATTGTGCGGCAAGGCGCACATGAAGCCCACCGTCGCGCTGCACTACCTGAATTTCAACACGCTCACCATTCGCCATATTCAGAGTGAATCGCATTTTCGAGGGCTGGGCCTCGGCGATTTGGCTGAACGCCTGTTGGACTGCCTTCACCGCGTCGGCCGGTCTATTTGAACCAACTTCCCTTGAGACCGGAACGTCGAAAGGTCGACTGAGGACCTCATCGAGTTGTTTGAATGAGTCACTCGGCGCGGTTTCAACATTTCGGGAAACATTTGCGGCGATGCGAGAGATTTCACTCCCTTCGGCGCTTTTCGCCGCATTCGTCGTATGCTTTGACCTGGTCGAGGCTGCGCTCTTGCGGGGACTAATTTCTACATCCTTCGCATTCACTTGCATCCCTGGGCGCTCAAAGGCTTTCGGGGTAATGTCAGAATTTTCCTTAGGTTCATATGCTCTCGCTAGGCGCATGTCCACCTGGTTAGCTTTATCAGTACCATTCACCTCTTCTACGTTCTTAACCTTTTGTTTATCAACATCATAAAAATTCCCTAACTTCTTATCTTTGATCGAATCACTAGACCTACTAGCACTTTTTTCCGATCCCAAAGAAGCCGTATTTTCCACCTTCTTGCGAATCCGATCCTTCTTAGAAACTCCGTCAGACGATCCCTCGCGCAGCTCGGACTTCGACTCGTCGGGTCTCTTCACTAAATCAGAAAATGCACCGGCACTTTTCGAGTCTCCTCCTTCAGGTTTACGAACCGTTTCCATCGAAGCGGTTTTTGGAGCCGGACTTCCTGGCAAAGTCTCACGAGCTACCGGCTTAGCTAACTCATCACCAGAATTCTCAGTATTTTTGCCGGTTCTCGGATCGGTGATTTTCCCGACCTTTTTCGACTCGGCTTGGACATAGGCTTCAGTCTCTGCAGCAATTCCCATTTTTGATCGAGAATTCACACGAGATTTCTTCCCATTGCTCTCTTCTCGCGCAGAAGATTCTCCCAGCTTGTTGCCCTCTGTGGTTCGCGTAGTTGCTACGACCGATTCTCTTGACTGGGTGACGTTTTTAGCACCGACCTCAGTAGGCCTAGATTCACCATTCTCCAGTGGTTTTCTCTTTTTTGTATGGTCGAGAGGAGTCTCAGGATTTTCATTCTCCAATTCGCGTTCAGGAGCATTTTCCAATTCGTTTTGTTCTTTCCGACTGCCTTGCTTTTGGGTGTCGTAAGCATCTGAATCTTGTGGGCTTCTATACTTATCGTCCCACGAGGAACCCATTGAGTCTTCACCGTAGGATTCATCAGAATAACGACCCGACTCGTTCCGGCTATACGAACTCTCTGCTCGACGCATCGAATCCTCAAATGAGGAAAATTTGTCGTCGTTTGGTGAATTTTGAAAAGAGCGCGAGGAGACATTTTCGCTCGGTCTTGAAACAGTTGAAAAAGGCAGTATCGAATTACTCATAACAAACAATTTTAGGGGCCCATGCCCCGAGGTTATTTTTTCTTTTCAAGCAAACGGAGAAGCTCCGAAAGTTTAGCGACTCGTTTCACTTCATCCGGAGATTGTCCTCCTCGTGTGATCATCTGCTCGAAAATTCCTGAGACCGTTTCGGTTCCCATCATTGATAACAATTTAGCGACAAAAAAATCATCCATCTCATCAAATACCTGGACGGCCGATTCAGCCGGCATCGCAGCGTATGTCGTAGCCAACGTTTTGATATTTTTCTCCTCACTTTCCTCGACACTAATGATGCGCGTCATCAGCTCTTTCTGGTAGACCTCGACTTCGGCTCGTAGACGATCTAGCTCCTCGCGCTCGCTCGTGATTCTGGATTCAATTTTTAAAAGTTCGGATTCTCGTTCGCTGATCCGGTCATTTTCCAGTTTAAGGTCGTCCACCAGCGATTCGATTTGCTCGGTTCTAAAATCCCAAAAAGGAATATACTCTTCCCTCGGAACACCCTCTGATTTCGGCTTGGGAAGGACTGACGCCAACTGTTCACCACTCCCGATGAACAATACAGTGTAGGTACCTACATTGACGACTAAAGCAAGGATCGCGAGGACCCAATATGAACGCAACATGCCCATTATTGAAACAGTGAATTATGCTCAGATTTTGAATACCGAGGCACCACAACGTCCTCGATTTCCTGCTCTTCAATCTTTCTCATATCATTCTCGAACGCTTCTCTTTGCTTCAGCTCAAGTCGGTCAATGATCTCGCGGTTAGACTTTGCTCCTAAAAAGGCTGCGCGGTGATTGTCCTCTTCACCCAGGGCTTCCTCTAGGTCCTTTTGCGCTGTCTCAAGCTGCATCCGGATCGCAAGCGTCGCATTGCGGTCTGCGTGAAGATCTGCCGCGCTGAATATGGAACGTCTGCGGGCCATAATATCATCCTCAGATTGCGCCAAATCCCTCTGTAGCTTCTCAATCTTCTGTTCTTGTCCATGCCGCCGCTGCATCGCTTTGGCGTAGTCATCTAGCTTTTTCTTTTCCTCCGATTCACGGAGACGTTTGACCAATTCGAGTTTAAATTTAAATTTTTTCATGACAGCACTCCTCTAAGTCGGTTGAATGCTTCGGCTCTTGTTTCGAGATCCTCAAAATGTTGCTTCAATAC
>JBCCBL010000207.1:0-5468 GCA_039034055.1 Verrucomicrobiota bacterium
TCCAATCGACTCCATCGAAGACGGATGCGACGAGAACGACTGGGACGGCTGGAAAGCCCTGACCGATAAAATCGGTGACAAGGTTCAGTTGGTGGGAGACGACCTTTTCGTAACCAATGTCGAGTTCCTGCAAAAAGGAATAGATCTCGGCGTCGCGAATTCGATTCTCATCAAGGTAAACCAAATCGGAACCCTCACCGAGACGCTTGAAGCGATCGAACTCGGTAAGGTAAATGGCTACAATTCCGTAGTCTCGCACCGGTCTGGAGAAACCGAAGATGCTACCATTGCGGACATCGCAGTCGCAACCAACGCCGGCCAAATCAAAACCGGATCAATGAGCCGCTCCGACCGCATTGCTAAATACAATCAACTCCTTCGCATTGAGGAGCAACTGGGCGAGAATGCTATCTACGCCGGCACTTTAAAATAATTTGTAGGGTAAGCTTAGCTACAATTTAAAAGTCAGACTCAGAAGAGTCTGGCTTTTTTTGCGAGTTCACACGAGACATTTTCGGAATCAATCACGATAAAACCTAGTCCATCAGGCTCTGATACACCGCCACCTTTACCATTTCAGCAAAAGGCTGAATTTCTAAAAGGCTCGATTTTGTGTGAGAAAAATCACGACAACATCATGTTCTGGAATCATCCAAAAATGAGTGCTCGCGGCCCCTGACCATCCAGATTCGCCAACGCTGCTCAAGTTGCCAGACAAGTCAGGATTCATCATCACTTTCACACCCAGTCCAAACCCAAAACCTTTAGCGAACCGCTCATACGGCGAGCCCGGCGCCTCATAGGGGATCTGAGAATCGCTCAAGTGATTGCTGAGCATATAGTTAACGCTAGCGGAGGAGAGTATTCGCTTTCCGTCGAATTCCCCACCCTGCATCAACATTCTTGCAAATCGCCAATAGTCTCCGGCAGTCCCGATCAAACCGCTGCCACCCCACTCAATACGGGGATCTGCAATCCATCGCTCATCGTTATCCATTTGGACAAATTCATCATTTTCGCCAAGCGTATAAAGTGTCATGAGTGAAGTCGTATCCAAAATCTGTGACAGATGCCCAAATGAATCCATTCCGAGGGGTCCGAAAATCTCATCGCTTAAAAATGACCCGAAATTCTGACCTGAGAGATGTTCAACCAAACCCGCAAGAACATCCTGAGAGAGTCCATAATTCCAGCGTTCACCCGGCTCAAACAAGAGCGGCACTTCAGCGATCTTTAGAGCCACATCAGAAATCGAGATTTCTGCTTCAGACAGCTCCACCGCCATGAGCGCCTGGTGGGCAGGATGATCGCTGTAAGCATAGAAAAATCCAGAGGTATGCATCATCAAATCCCTCACCGTTGGATAAGCATCTGGTACCTTGGTCACCATTGAATCGCCCTCGCCCGAAACATACACACGCAGTTTTTTCATCTCAGGCCAAAGTTGATCAATCGGGTCATCTAGGAGAAAAGCCCCCCGTTCATACAGCACCAGAGCCGCTGCTACGGTGACCGGTTTTGTCATTGAATAGAAGCGATACAGCGTATCGGAATCTACCGATTTATCTACGCCATCCATCGTCCCATAGACCGAAAATTTTTGGATCTTATCTCCTTGAGAAACTAAAACCGCACCGCCCGGAAATTTCTTTTCGGCGATCCAACCTTCCATCATGCCATCGATACGACTCAAGGCGTTCTGATCAAGGCGAGACTGACCCAGAAGAACTGCAGTCAGGCAATGAATCGAAGTGATAAGTAAAATGGCTGGGATCGCTCGAGTCCTCCTCATCCTACTTTGGTAGCACGTTTCATCCCGAATTGAGTTTGGTTTGCTACGAGGGCCGCTTCATTGCGGCTCGCTCAGCAACCTTAAAATCCATCGGAATAGAACGCTACGTTCCGCCTTCAGTCTTTTTCTCTACCAAACAGATTAGATTCCCGCAGGTATCTTCAAAACTGATAAATTTAGCGCCATCCATCTCCTGAGCTTCACCTCGAAACACGACCCCACGAGCTTTCAAAGCGTCAATCTCACGGTCCAGATCTTCACTCTCGAACTGGGTCGCCGGAATACCCGATTCGTACAGAGACTTATAATAATCCTTGGCTGGCTCAAATCCGAGGGGCTCTAGGAGTAATTCCACACCGGTGACCCCTTCCGGGGAAATAACGGTGAGCCAACGATGCTCGCCCATCGGAATATCTTCCTTCTTTTCAAATCCAAGCTTTTCAGTGTAAAACGCAAGTGCTCGTGCTTGGTCTTGGACGGGGATACTTGTGAGTGTTATCTTCATAGTCAGATGTGTTTTTCAAGCCGAAGGACCCAATAATAACGATTATTGATGCCAGGCCACATGATAGGAGCCGATTTCAGTGAATCCAAGTCTTTAATGTAGCGCCGTGGACTTGCGATGGGGAATACGCCCCCATAAAACGCGAATACTTGAGTCTCCGCAAGCTCCTCAAACAAGCCGGCTGTCCTTCCCGCAGTTCCATCTATCATTCCTGATATCCTCAATCAGCAATCTTAGTTTCCTTCTTTGTATTTATTAAAATATGACAATTCAAGGTGATTTCCTTCTAATTATAGACCCTGAAACACCTTCAAGACTCATGCCGAAGCGTTCTTCCCTCGACCAATTCTCGCCATAATGCTCTGGCCTGCAAACGGGAATTCCCTAAGCCACCCTCGTTTTATCGAAACGATGCAAGAAGGCTCGCGGTACAGGATCCATATAACCCTTCCTGCTTTACATCAGGCAGCACCAAAGCCTTATTCTTGCTGAATATGGCGAAGGCAAAACGAACCCCAATGATGGAGCAATGGCACGATATTCGTAGCCGAGTCGCCAAAGACACTCTTCTCTTCTTCCGCCTGGGAGATTTCTATGAGATCTTCAACGAAGATGCTATTGAGGGTTCCCGTATATTGGGTATCACTCAGACCCATCGCCACGGCCTTCCGATGGCCGGCATTCCCTACCATGCAGCCAATGCATACATCGGAAAAATACTCAATGCCGGGCGCAAGGTAGCTATCGTCGATCAAGTCGAAACCCCCAAGGCTGGCAAGCTCGTAAAACGCGAACTCACCCGAATCATCACCCCGGGGACGATTCTCGAAAGCCAGCAGCAAGACGAGCGTTCCAGCCAATATATTTTAGCCATTTCGATGAGCCGACAGGGGATCCATACCGCTTGGATGGATCTGACAACGGGCGAATTCGTCATCGCGCAGCAATCTCTTTTTCAAGCCGAACAGCTCCTGCCGATTATATCTGCGTTGGAGCCAAGAGAAGTCTTGATCCCCGAAACAGGCATTCAGATCAGAGTAAGGGGTGTCGAGCTGGAGAATCTATACAGCCAGTTAGAAGCGCTCCTCGCGAATCGCTTGACTACCGAACTACCCGACTACCAGTTTGATCCAATATCTGGACAAAGGACCGTTCTCGAAACCCTCAAAGTTCTCAATCTAGAAGGTTTTGGCATCGAGCATGGACATCCCGCCCTCGGTCCCGCTGGAGCCCTCCTTGACTACGTCACCGATACTCTCTGCCAGCGGCCCAAGCATATCTCCCGCATAACTGAACACCGCTCTGGAAACGTCCTTTTGGTCGATCCCGCGACCCAGCGGAACCTTGAGATCTTCCGAGGTGCCAGCCATACGCGCCAAGGCAGCCTGATCGAAGCGATGGACGCAACAGTGACAGCTGCAGGCGCCCGCCAACTTGAAACCCTACTTGCCAGACCAATCATGGATCTGGAAACCATTCAATTTCGACAAAATGTCGTCGGGGTGTTCATAGAGGTGCCCTCAACCTTGTTCGATATCCAACAATTACTCAGGCAGGTGCGCGACATCCCACGCATCCTCAGTCGCTTACAGAATCGCATCCAGAACCCCCGAGAACTCGGCGGAGTCCGAGACACGCTGGATCGACTCCCGGAAATAATCAGCGCTCTGGAATCAGTCAACCACCCGCTCTTGTTCAACATCATCGAGCGCATCGAAAATTTTGATACGCTCACCGACATTTTAGACAGCGCCCTCAATGAAGAACTCCCTGGAGCCATACAAGACGGCGGTGCGATTCGAGCCGGTTTTGATGAGGAGCTGGATCGACTGCGCTCCCTCACCAGCGACAACAAAATATGGTTAGCTGATCTCGAATCCTCCGAACAAGAGGCCACCGGGATTAAGAATCTCAAAGTGAAATACAATGGAGCTTTCGGCTACTTTATCGAGGTCACTAAGGCCAACTTGACG
This sequence comes from Verrucomicrobiota bacterium, assembly GCA_039034055.1. GTDB lineage: Bacteria > Verrucomicrobiota > Verrucomicrobiia > Opitutales > JABSRG01 > JBCCBL01. The sequence goes on from JBCCBL010000207.1 coordinate 4,271, forward strand.
CTGGTCCCCGAGCACTACATTCGCAAGCAGACCATGACCAACGCGGAACGCTTCACGACCGAGGGATTGAAGACCAAAGAAAAGGAAATCCTCAACGCCGAGGAGCGAGCCTTGGCACGCGAGGAGGTAATTTTTCGAGATCTGATTGCGGATATTCTTGAAGATCGCGATGCCCTGATGCGCACCTCAGAATGCATCGCAGAGTTAGACATTTTTTGTGGATGGGCTCAGATCGCCCGCGAGTGGAATTACTGCAAACCCATGGTCGACCACTCCGATCTGCTGCAGATCAAAGGCGGACGCCATCCAGTAGTGGAACAGACCATGCGAGCGGAACGCCTTGGCTTGGCCGGAACCCATTCATTCGTTCCAAACGATTGTCACCTTGAGTCTTCGGACAGTCAAATAGTCCTGATTACCGGCCCAAATATGGCTGGAAAATCGACGTTCATCCGACAAATCGGACTCATAACTCTGATGGCCCAAGTCGGCGCTTGGGTCCCAGCGGAATCCTGCCATTTAGGCCTCGTCGACCGCGTTTTCTCCCGCGTAGGTGCAAGCGATGAACTCTCCAGAGGGAACTCGACCTTTATGGTCGAAATGAACGAAACCGCAAACATCCTCAACAATAGCACCAGCCGCAGCTTGATCATACTCGATGAGATCGGCCGAGGCACCAGCACCTACGATGGCTTAAGCATTGCGTGGGCGGTCGTCGAGTATCTCCATGGTGTCGAAGAAGAAGGACCGCGCACCCTGTTCGCTACCCACTATCATGAACTCACGAAACTCGCCAATGACCTCCCACGCATGCGAAATTTCTCAGTAGCCGTCAAAGAGTGGAACGATGAGATCATTTTCGTCAGGCAAGTAGTTCCCGGAGCTGCTGACCGTTCCTATGGCATTCAAGTCGCTCGTCTAGCAGGCCTACCCAACAGCGTGATTGATCGGGCCAAAACCCTCCTGAATGCTCTCGAATCTGGCGATGCGCAAATCCAGACTGAAAGCATCCCAAAACGGAAAAACACGAGGAGCCCGAAGGCCGCTCAAAACATGCCTGAAAATGATGCAAAATTCGAAAAAGATCCCACCGATCAACTCGAACTTTTCTGAATCGATTGGAAATCTTTGTAAAAATATTCCTCCTTCTATGTTTTTTACGTTATCTCGGAATTCTTCTGTTGAACATTTCGAGGAA
>JBCCBL010000208.1:0-5461 GCA_039034055.1 Verrucomicrobiota bacterium
ACGGATGTGATGATCGCTGGTAAAGTAGCGGTTGTATGCGGCTATGGTGATGTAGGTAAAGGGTGTGCCCAAGCGCTCAAGGGAATGGGTGCGCAGATCATCGTGACAGAAGTAGATCCGATTTGCGCGCTCCAAGCGGCGATGGAAGGTCACAAGGTCACGACCATCGAGGATGCGCTTCCAATCGCTGACATCTATGTCACAACGACTGGTAATAAGGATATCATTACATTCGACCACATGTGTAAGATGCGCGACCAGGCAATCGTTTGTAACATTGGGCACTTCGATAATGAGATTCAGGTCGCCAAATTGGATAAGGCGGAGGGTGTGCAAAAGATAAACATCAAGCCACAGGTCGATCAATATGTGTTTCCAGAAGGGCATTCAATTTATATGCTCGCGGAAGGGCGCTTGGTGAATCTCGGTTGCGCTACAGGGCACCCATCTTTCGTGATGTCGAACTCTTTTACGAATCAAGCGCTTGCGCAGATGGATCTTTGGAAGCAGGTCGAGAAATACACACCGGGGGTCTATATCCTTCCCAAGTATTTGGATGAAGAGGTCGCTCGGTTACACCTCGAACGTATCGGCGCAAAGCTGACAACGCTGCGAAAAGATCAGGCTGATTACATCGGTGTTGGCGAAAAAGGCCCATTCAAACAGGAGCACTACCGCTACTAGATCTTCTGACATTTCATATCGTTCATTTCGGAACCACGAATGGACACTAATACACACGAATTAGTAATTCGAGCATTCGTGTTTATTAGGGTGCATTCGTGGTTTTCTTATTTTATGAGACTGGGATGACCGTACAGGAGCGCCTATCGAAGTATCTCTCAAAGAGCCCTCACGTTGATTCGAGTGCTTTTGTTCATCCGAGAGCTACTTTGATTGGGGCCGTCACAATGGAAGCTAAATCTTCGGTTTGGCCGGGAGTGGTGATTCGAGCCGATATTAACCCAATCCACATTGGCGAGGGGAGCAATGTGCAGGACGGATCGGTCCTGCACCTATCAGATGATTTTGGAGTGAAGATCGGGAATTATGTGACGGTTGGGCATCTGGCGATGATCCATGCCTGTACGATTGAGGACGAATGCTTGATCGGGATGCATGCGACCGTTTTGGACGGGGCTGTGATTGGTCGTCGTTCCATAGTCGGAGCCGGAGCGCTGGTGACTAAAGGGAAGGTTTTTGAACCCGGTTCGATGATTTTGGGGAGCCCGGCTAGGTGCGTGCGCACATTGAGTGAAGAGGAGCAATTAGGTATCCGCTCTTGGGCAGAAAAGTATATCGAGGTCTCGAAAGCGCATCGAGCGAAACTCGAGCAGGTTTGATGTAGGAGCGCTGTTGAGTATCAGGTTGCGTCGGATTCGATTAAATCCTTCAAGGTATCGCGCAGGATTTGCAGGTCTTGGAGGCGTTCGCCTTTGAGGTCAGTAAACAGGCCCGACCAGGAAATCCCGAGAATGAGGGCTTCGCATCCCCGCGCCGTTGAAATCGGCAACAGATAAAGGGCCCGAATTTTTTGAAATGAGCGGAGCCAATCGGGCATGAAGTCCTGGACTTTTTCACCTTCGGCGGAGGCGAAGACGATGTCTTTGTTGTGGGAAATAGCTAGTCCAAATACGTCTGAATTTGATTTCCCGACACTGACTTTTTGGCGGATTCGCATGAAGAGTTTTCCGCAGCCGAGGTTGGGTACGAAGGCTTCGGTGGCGACTTTTCGGCGAAAGAAAATGCAGTCATCGAGGATTTGGTCTTCGACCATAGCTTCCAGGGCGATCATGTAGGCTCGGGATGCTACGAAAGGAGGATCAGCGAGGACTGATTTTAGTTTCTCATTAGCAAGCTGTACCGGGCTGCGTTGGGGGATCGTCTTCGCGGGAAGGACCGGTGGGGTTTTCTGGCGTTTTGGCGGGCGCTGTTTGTTTAAGCGCGCGATTATGCGTTCGGTGAGGGTTTTCGGAACTAAGTTGAATTTGTAGTCGACGCAGAATTTTTCGGTGACCCCTGCTACGTTTTCGAGGAGGGCATAGACGCCTTTCATGTTTAGAAAGACGTGTCTTTGGTACTCTTTCAGGAGGTCTTTTATCGCTTTTACGAATGCATCGGGAGGGAGGTCGCTGAACATCGCGAGGTCGCATAGGCGGGTCGAGAAATCGGCGATTACGCTTATTTTCTCAACCTCCGATTTTGCTGCCCGGCGGATGATATGAGCGGGGACGCTACGCAAACATGCAGTGATGACATCCGGCATCTGCGCATTTTCCATGAGGATGTAACTGAGTTCTAGAGGCGTGAGGCCGAAGGTATTGGTGAAAGCCTTGTCTTCACCATCCGTGATCGCACTCCGTTGGGCGACCCGGAAGTCGTCGAGGAGAAAGGTCGACATGAGGAGTTTCCCATAATTGCGAAGGGTGGTGCAGATGAAAGACTGCTCGGCTAGCTCGGGGTTTTGGTCCTCGATGATGATTTGCGACATGAAACCCGAGCAGAGGGCGAAGGCGGACACCTCACGTTGCTCGGTGAGGTTCATCTGTTTTTCCGAGTGTTCGGCGAGCAGGAGGGATAGGGCGAGGTTCCGGACCGTGGTGAAGCCGATGTGACTGATAGCCTGAGTGATCGTGGTAATTTTTGCGCCGGAGTGGTTGTAGGCTAGTTTGTTGGCAGCTTCGATAACCTTCTTGGTGACGGCGACATCTCTGCTGATGATGTCAGCTAGTTCGTGTGTTGAAATGTCGAAAGCCTTTTCAGCCAGTTCATAGATCAGGCGAATCACTCCACTTACGGTTGCAGCTTCTTCTTTTTTGAGAGCTACTTGAATGCGTTCGACGGTGAGGTCTGCAGTTTCTTTGTTCAAAAGTTCAGATTCAATTTCGAGGATTGGGGACTTAATAGAAGTCGTCAGAAAATGGAGATTCTGTGCAGCCAATTTCTCTAATAGAATCTGGGGGCGGGGTGAAAGTCACAGCGGAGCCCTGACAATATTCGCTAATTCTGGCCGAATAGGTCATAGGATGTGAGCTTCCGCAAACCCAAGCTCAGCAACGGAGGGTCTTTTGCGGAGCTACCGTGAGGATCGCCGATAGCCCTCAGTGGTGCAACGATGGTGTTTAGGCCGGAGTCGGAAGTGCGTCCCTATTGGGTCGCTTCGATTTTCCAGATTTCTTCCGCGTATTCGCTGATGGTGCGATCGGATGAAAATTTTCCGACTCGAGCGGTATTCAGGATAGCCATACGTGCCCAGGCGGCGGTGTCTTTGAAGGCTTCGCCTGCTTTCTTCTGCGCGGCGCAGTATTCAGCGTAGTCCGCCAGGACAAGAAATGGGTCCCCGTTTGCTAGCAGGCTTTGCACGAGGGGCGCGAAGGCTTGGCTTTCGCCGGGTGTGAAGTGATCGCTGGCAATCCAATCAATGGCGGCCTTGAGGTCGACATTCGAATTGTAATATTCGTACGGATTGTATCCCTGGGTCTTGAGTGTTTGAACGTCTTCGACTTCGAGTCCGAAGATGAAAATATTTTCATCGCCGACTTCCTCTTTGATTTCGACGTTTGCTCCGTCGAGGGTTCCGATAGTCAAGGCGCCATTGAGGGCGAGCTTCATGTTGCCGGTCCCGGAGGCTTCTTTGCCCGCGGTGGAGATTTGCTCAGATAGGTCTGCCGCAGGGATAATCATTTCGGCAAGCGTCACACTGTAGTTTTCTGGAAATACAACTTTGATCTTATCCTTGATCCGCTCATCGTTGTTTATGGTCTCGGCGACCTTGTTGATGGCGCGTATGATGTTCTTTGCGAGATCGTAACCAGGCGCCGCTTTTGCCGCAAATATGAAGACACGCGGGGTTATATCGAGGTCTGGATTGTGTAAGAGTTCTCGATACAAAGTGAGTATGTGCAAGAGATTTAGGTGCTGACGCTTGTATTCGTGAAGACGTTTGATCTGGACATCAAACAGGGCGTCTGGGCTGATTTCGATGCCCATGTGGTCTTGCACATATTTTGCGAAGCGCTCTTTGTTCGCACGTTTGACGGCCATGAATTCCTTTTGGAATGAAGGATCTTCGGCGTAGTCAGCGATTTTTTGGAGTTCATCAAGCTTGGTGGGCCAGGTATCACCAATTTTATTTGTAATGAGATCACTGAGGCCCGTGTTACAGGCGAGCAGCCAGCGGCGAGGGGTGATGCCGTTTGTCTTATTTAAGATCTTCCCTGGATACAGTTCGTCGAAGTCTTTGAAGAGATTGCTTTTTAAGAGTTCGGTGTGGAGAGCTGCGACCCCATTTACGGCATGGCTGCCGATGATGGAGAGGTAGGCCATGCGGATTTGCTTTGGGTTGCCTTCTTCGATTAAGGATAGGCGTTGCTTCATCGCGGAGTCGCCAGGCCACTTGGCTTCAACTTCGTCTTCGAGGAAGCGGCGGTTTAGCTCATAGATGATCTGTAGGTGACGAGGGAGGACTTTTTCGAAGAGGGGTACACTCCATTTTTCCAGGGCTTCAGGGAGGAGGGTGTGGTTGGTGTAGGAAAACGTTTTACGTGTGATGTCCCAGGAGAAGTCCCAGTCCAATTCATATTCATCAACGAGAATATGCATGAGTTCGGCGACAGCGACGGCAGGGTGAGTGTCGTTGAGTTGGATCGCGACCTTTTCAGGGAATGTGTCCCAGCCGGAGTTGAGTTTGAAGTAGCGTCGAATGATGTCCTGGAGCGATGCGCTGACGAAGAAGTATTCTTGGACAAGGCGTAGTTCTTTGCCCTGAGCGGTGGCGTCGTTGGGATAGAGGACTTTCGAAATCGTCTCCCCGATGGCTTTTTCGCGAACGGCTTCGACATAGCCTCCTCGGTTGAATGCCTCGAGGTCGAAGATGTCCGAGGCCTTGGATTCCCAGAGACGGAGGAAGTTTACGGTATTGCCAGAGTAGCCGACGATCGGCACGTCGAAGGGTAGGGCTCGAATGGTGCTGGTCTCCACCCACTGGGGTTTGAAGTCGCCTTTGTTGTCGGTGTGCGGGAGGACTTTTCCATAGAGCTTCACGTCGACCATGTATTGGGGACGGCAGATTTCCCAAGGGTCCCCGAACTCGCGCCAATTATCGGGATTTTCCACTTGATGACCGTCCTGGAATTTTTGGCGGAAGAGCCCAAATTCGTAGTGGATGCCATATCCGATTGCCGGAAGATCCAGGCTGGCCAGGGAATCTAAAAAACAGGCCGCCAGGCGACCGAGGCCGCCGTTGCCCAACCCCATATCCTGTTCTTGGTCTTCGATAGCGTCGAGGTCTACGCCCAGGTTTTCGCAGGCTTTCTGGGCGCTTTCGTAGATGCCCAGATTGTGTAAGTTGTTGTTCATCAGGCGCCCCATCAAGTATTCGAGGGAGAGGTAGTAGGCGCGTCGGGTATTTTGATCGTAGTGGCGGGTTTGGGTTTCGATATATTTCTCGAGAATACGATCA
>JBCCBL010000209.1:0-5452 GCA_039034055.1 Verrucomicrobiota bacterium
AGTAGCCTCGAAGTGTTTTTTCTTGGCCATTTTCCCATAGTATTGGGTCAAAATATGCGTTCCCTGCTGGGCCCGAGGGTTGGCCAATGCCACCGCCCAGATGCATCAACACCGAGTCAAAGCCCTGGTCCTGGGGTCGGTAGGGATAGGTGTCGCCAAGATGCCATTTGCCAAACAGTCCGGTCGCATAGCCAGCTACCTTGAGCGCCTCTGCCAGGGTAAGCTCGTCTTGATGCATCGTAGAGCGTCCCATCCATGTATCGGTGGCTCCGGTTCGATAATTGTAGCGTCCAGTCAGGAGGCTTGCCCGGGTTGGAGTACAGACTGGACTGACATAAAAGTTTTCAAAAACCACGCTCTCTTTGGCGAACGCATCGATCGTGGGTGTGTTGATGTCCGGGTTTCCAGTATATCCCAGGTCGCCATATCCTTGATCATCGGTCAGTAGGACTACGATATTCGGAACCGTGGCAACCAAGGAACTTGTTAAAAGGAACGAGAGTATAGGACCGAACCCAACGATTTTGAGGAGCATCTAGAAATATTAAACGAGCCCCACGAATCCGCAAAGTATAAATCAAGGGCCCTCGTCAGCAGATTCGGTGAACATCAGTGGCGAGAGATTTTTTTTGAATCTCAGGGATTTGAGAACACCCATCAGACCACCCAAAAACTTGCGCGATTATCCCCCGATATGACACGTGCCCCGCTCTTTTGCGAGTTCCACTTGCCTCTGGCGCATCTTGAACGCTTTCTTGCGTTCATCGGTGTGTTGACCGTGGCAATGGGGGCAGGAGACTCCTTGAACAAATAGCTCCGATTCGATGTCTTCTCGAGAGAGTGGCCTGCGACAAGCGTGACACATATCATAGGAACCAGGTTCAAGGTCGTGATTCACGGCCACTCGGTTATCGAAGACAAAACACTCTCCGTTCCATTTACTTTGTTCTTTGGGCACCTCCTCAAGGTATTGGAGGATGCCACCGTCCAGATGGTAAACATCTTGATACCCGTTGACCTTCATAAAGGCCGTCGATTTTTCGCAGCGTATCCCTCCGGTGCAAAACATCGCGATTTTCTTCCCGTTAAGGTAGTCTTTATTCTCTTCGACCCATTTCGGAAATTCACGGAACGACTGGGTATTCGGGCTGACTGCATTCTCAAAAGTGCCAATAGCGATCTCGTAGTCGTTTCTGGTATCGATTACGATGGTGTCGGGATCGGATATGAGACTGTTCCATGCTTCGCCCCTCACGTAGGTGCCGACAGTATGGTTGGGATCGATGTGGGGCACGCCCATCGTTACAATCTCTTTCTTGAGGCGAACTTTGATCCGATAAAATGGCTGTTCTTGGGAGACCGATTCTTTATATTTGAGGGAGTCCAATCGCGAATCGCTGCGGATGGCAGCGAATAGATGATCCATATTCGCACGGAGGCCGGCAACCGTGCCATTGATTCCTTCTTCGGCGAGTAAGATAGTGCCTTTTATAGCATGCTCGGTAGCTACCTCAAGAAGCCGTTCGCGCACTTTTGTGAAGTCGGGCAAATGAACGAATTTGTAGAAGGCGCGGATTACGATCTCAGACATGGCGAGAAGGGTTATAGGGATTGGAAAACCGAAAGGCAAGTTCGGCGTTGCCCTGTATGCGGCGCTTCAATGCTTTTCTATTTCCAGCCAGACTGGAGGTCGGCGAGTCGCGTCGTAAGGACTCATAATCGATACTGTCACCGATTCGGGGAGACGGTTGCTTATCCAAGTTTCAAGCGCAAGCCATTCTTCAAGTCCTTGAGAATGCCCAGTATAACACAGGATTTCAAGGACACCGCCTTGAGCCAGGACTCTGATGGCAGATTGAATTGCTGCGAGTGTTGAGGAGGCTTCGGTAGTAATCGATTTGTCCTGACCCGGTAAGTATCCAAGATTGAAGACAACTGCTTTGATCACGCCCAGAGCATCGCGTGGAAGGTGCTTTTCCAATTCGCTGTGATTTGCGCAAATCAAAGATGCGTTTACTTGATGGGCTTGTTCTAGACGTTCACGAGTCCTTTCGAGAGCAGCGTCTTGGATGTCGAATGCCCAGACTTTGCCATCGGGACCGATGAGTTTTGACAGATGGAGCGTGTCATGTCCGTTGCCCATCGTTGCGTCGACGGCAAAGTCTCCAGGCTGCAGTTTCTCTGAGAGGGCTGCATGGACACGTTCAGTTAAGCGCACAGGAGATTGAATTATTTATAACGACGTCGCAAATTTGTCGGTAGTATTCCCAACTCTTCTCGATATTTGGCAACGGTGCGGCGAGCGATTTTGAAATCTTGTTTCGCCAAAATGTTTACGATTTCCTGGTCGCTGAGGGGTTTGGAGCTATCTTCGTTATCAATCAGATTTGAAATGATTTCTTTGATACTTGTATTCGATACACTGGTACCATCTTTTGATTTGTAGCCCGGAGTGAAAAAGTATTTGAAATCAAAGACACCAAAAGGTGTTTCAATGTATTTGTTGGCGATGGCGCGAGAGACGGTTGTCTCGTGTACTCCAACCTCTTGAGCGATTTGATTCATAGTGAGCGGGCGTAATTTGGATACACCTTCCTCAAAAAATTCGGCCTGATGCTTGAGGATTTCGCGTGTGATTCGCTCAATCGTTTGCTGGCGTTGTTCAATTGAGTTAATCAAGAATTTCCCAGAGCGCATTTTGTCTTGGACATACTCTTTTTCTTTCGAATTGAGGGTACCTTTAGCGATGAGTTCTTTGTAAGCATTGCTTAGGCGCAGCTTGGGAATGTAGTCAGAGTTCAGGATGATCTGAAATTCGCTGTCGTCTTTGTAGACTTTCACATCAGGAGTGATCACACGGTTATTGTCCTCACTGAAGCGGCGGCCAGGAGCCGGATCAAGGCTCGCGATTTCTTCGATGGAGCGCTGAATCTCGTCGATGCTCGCATTCAGTTTACGAGCGAGGTCTGGAATTCTGCGACGAAGGAGGAGATCGTAATATTTTTTGATGATCTTAACGGTGAGCGATTCGCCGCGTCCTTTCAGGTTGAGCTGCTGGATGAGGCAGTCTTGGAGGTTTGAGCACCCGATTCCGGGAGGGTCGAAGGTTTTTAGGAGTTCATGTGCCTTGACGACTGTGCGGAACGGCAGATTTGCCATGAGGGCAATGTCTCCCGGCTTAGCGGTCAGGAAGCCTTTGTCATCAATGGAACCAATGAGGTATTCAAGGGATTGAAAAGTTTCCTGCTCCATCTCTAAGAGTTCAGCCTGCTCCATAAGGTGTTGTTGAAGCGATGTTTCGGAAACAAGGGAGTCAAAAAAGTGTTGGCGACGCTCAGCGTCCTCGGAGGTATATACGTTGTTGTTGTTCTCCTGCGCGAAGTGCTCTTTCCAATCCTCAGAGAGTTGATTTAAAATCTGAAAGTCTTCCGAGAAATCCATCTCCTTGTTTTCCTCAGTGCTGGTGTCAGGACTGTCATCTCGTTCACTTTCAGTGGCCTTTTCTTCGATGCTGACACCATCCATTGGCATCTCTTCGAGAAGTGGATTATTTTGCAGTTCCTCGAGAATGGCGCTACGAAGCTCCAGGGCGGGGGCTTGGAGGATTTTTAGCGACTGCCTGAGTTGTGGCGCCAGAATCAGGGTTTGGGTCTGTTTCTGGACTTGTTGTAATCCTTGGCTCATAGGGAGAGAATTGGTGTGTGGAGAATAGTGGAGAGTGTTAGCATCAGGAGTGGGGGATTACAGCGCAAAATTATATCAGCCCGGGAGTTTGACCATTGGCCCAGCGCTCACTGGCTCGAGAGCCGTGGTCGCCCATCAAGTCTTTCACGTATAGTGCCAATTTTTCATTGGTTGGGCCGTAGCCGTCACCATACATGTATCGTTCCAGAGCCGTGAGCATTTCGTTAGCGCTTTGATAACGCTTTTCCCGAGGGCGTTTGAAAGCGCTATGCAAGATGTCGTTGAGGCGGTCGTCAATGCCACTGCGTAGCTTTCGGAAGTCGGGAATCGCGAGGTTGAGGATGTTTTCGCGGGTCTCCTCAGGGGTGTCAGCTTCGAAGATGTTGTAACCGAGTAAACATTCAACCATCACGATAGCGGTGCCAAAGAGATCTGCGCGGGCATCGGTAATCTCGCGATTGGCCTGCTCGGGAGATAAGTATTCATCCTTGCCCGCGATAACTTCACCTTCGACGTTGTACATCAGGTCGAGTGCCTTCGCGATTCCAAAGTCAGTCAGTTTCACATCGCCTTCGTAAGCGATCATGATGTTTTTCGGGTTCACATCGCGGTGGACAATTCCCAGTGGGCGGTCTTCGAGGTCTGTTTTGGTATGCGCGTAGGCTAGTCCGCGGCACACCCGAGAGGTAATAAATGCCGCTAAATCGACTGGAACACGTTGGTTTGTATTAATATGTTTTAATAAAAATTCCTCCAAATTGATTCCGTTAACGTACTCCATGGTCATGTAGTACTGCTTGTTAATTTCGCCCAAATGATAGGTCTGGACGATGTTTGTGTGGATCAAATCGGCGACTAATTTGGCCTCCCCAATGAAGTTGTTTTGAAACTCCTCAAACTGGGAATACTCTTCACGTATCAGCTTGATAGCGATGCGCTTACGAAATCCACCGGACCCGCGCTGCAACCCTTCATAGACCACTCCCATGCCGCCTTCCGCAATGGTGCGGGTGATCTGGTAATGCATCTCGCTGAAAATGTGTTTAATCTGCGGCACGTCCTGATTAATGAGTTAGTTTGAGTATTCGGGCAAGTCGAGAATTTCAAATGTGCATAGTTCCTGCTGCTCTCGAGATACGACGTCTAGGCTAAGGTTCAACATGTCTAGATTCGACCGACGCGAGTTCGAGTTGATCAGAGGTGCAGAGTTTCTTGATTTCTTTGCAAATTCTTTAACATATAAGGTATGTCTGAATCTTCGAAGTCGTCTAGCGCATCCTTCCTCCTCAAGTCCTTTTTCTACGGACTCGCCGCAAGTGGTTTTGCGGTGATAATTTTTGATTTACTCACGCGTCTTCCTGGACTCGACAGCATTTTGAAGCCAATTCACGATCGTTTTTTCCCGGAGGTCGAGAACGGCATCGGGCTGCTCATCACCTCTTTAATCCTCTTTGGCCTGGGTGCCCTTAGCACTCTGTTTACGCGAAAAGCATAGTGCGCATGGAGGAGCCTTGGACTGATTTATAAATCCGTATGTCGCCTTTGTGTTCTGCTTTCGAAAACAATTTTTCAAATACTTCCGGTGGATTTTGTATGCATTGATTCTCGGTGGACCCGCCAAAGCATACGAAAGCGAGGTGTGGCTCACCGGGAACCTGCCGAATATGTCTTATGGCAAGCTTTCAACGCGCACCCATACTCACTGGCGCTTTGAAGACGACGGATTCTTGCGATATTACCGCATAAGTCAGAAGATTTTTTATAAATA
>JBCCBL010000210.1:0-5449 GCA_039034055.1 Verrucomicrobiota bacterium
ATCTGCAGTGATCGCACAGATATACACTTTTTCGCTGTTGGTTCTATGGTTTCCATGACGAATCGCTTCGGTGGCTTGGTATCCATCCATCCGCGGCATGTAAACATCCATGAATATGAGGTCGAATTCGCGGTTGTGGACAAGTTCGACCGCTTCGGTTCCATCACCTGCGACGGCGGGATCATACCCGAGTTTTTTAAGCAGCCGGACAAGTATAAGTTGAGTGCTAGGATCATCCTCGAATAGCAATATCCGGAGGGGGAACTGTTCGGAGGTGAGGGTGGTTTGCTCGAAGGTGGCCGGAGCTTCCGTGGGATCATCGATGATCGGAAGGGCATCGAACAGGATCGAAAATTCGGAACCAATACCGACTTTTGATTCTCCGATAACGGTAGCAGAGATGCGCTCGGCGAGCTTTTTCGCTGTCGCTAAGCCGAGGCCCAAACCTTCGTAACGACGCGTCGATGAGCCATCGACTTGACCGAATAATTGAAAGAGTTTCGGGATTTTCTTTTGATCAATTCCAACACCAGTGTCGATTATTCTAATACAGTATTGCCAGTTTTCAGAGTCCATGCAGGGCTCTGCGTCGACGGATACTTTGATAGAACCTTCGTCAGTAAACTTTATCGCATTGTCGAGTAGATTGTTGATAATGGTCCGAATACAGTCCCAGCTATATTCAATGAGTGGGGGTATATCCTCTCGGATTTCGAATTCGAGAGTCAAGCCCTTGGCATCAGCCATCCGGTTGTAGTGTTCGCAAATTTCGAATACAACGGCCGACAGATCCATTTCTGAGAATTCGGTATTTATCTGCCCAGCTTCGATTTTGGAGTAGTCTAATACACTTTCGATTATCTTGAGGAGTTCTCGACTGCTGCCTCGTATCACATCGAGATTTTCTCTTTTCTCTAGATCATCTTCGATTGAAATGAGCAGGTCTCCGAATCCGATAATTGAATTCAATGGAGTGCGGATTTCGTGACTCATCACTGAGAGGAATTCGTTTTTTAAACGGTTTGCACTTTCGGCTGCTTCTTTTGCCTCAAGGAGAGCTTTTTCGGATTCGACTCGGGTGGTGATGTCTTGGATCAATGAAGCGAATCCGACGATTTCCTGTTTTTCATTGATCAAAGGCGTGTTTAACCATTCGCAGGTAATGCGACGGCCCTGTTTTGTGATATTTTCAGTGATATGTTTGATTCGGCTTCGAACATGTTCGAGTCGACCCTCAGATGCGATGAATGCGGGGGTTTCGTTTTCTAGGTCGTTTATTTTTGAGCAATCGGAGCCGAGGACCTCTTCACAGGTGTATCCGAAGAGGCGTTCAGCTGCGGGATTCCAAGCGGAGATTTTAAAATCCCGATCCCACTCGATGAATGCTAAGGGGGCGCGGTCGATGTGAAATGCGAGGCGCTGCTGCGATTCGCGTTCACGGGCCTCGGATTGCTTGTGAGCGGTGATGTCGGTGCAACATACAATGATGCCGAGGATGCTACCGCGACTACTCCTCTGAATCGAAATATTGACCAGGCAAAAGATCGTTTTTTCGGTTTTGTGCCGAAATTCAATTTCGGTTTGATGATGCCCTTCGACAAGCACGGGTGAGATCAGTTTTTGCCGAAGGCTGGATCGGTCTTTTTCGGGAAGTAGGCACGATAGGGTGGAGCCGACGGCCTCCTCGGTGGTAATGCCAAAGAGCGCCTCGGCTTGAGTATTCCAATTCGTGATGGTGCCGTTGAGGTCTGCGGTAATGACCGCTTCATTTATCTGTTGAAGGATGCTGGCTTGGGCTTTGAGTTCCTCAGATACCTGGCTGCGCTCGATCTCGTTGGCTATTCTTGATGCGAAGATTTGAATCGTAGATTCGATCAGCCTATGATTTTTCAGAGGTTTTGTGTCGTAGACTGCGATGATGCCGATGACGTTGCGGCGGCTGTCTCGAAGCGGCACTCCGAGAAAACTTTCGGCATCGAGGCCTTGAATGTAGAGGTCCTTCGGAAATTGTTCTTTGAGCCTTTCGCCATGAATTACATCGCCTCCCTTTTGGACCACTTGTTCGAGAGGGGAGTTTTCCAGAGGGATTTCCACATTGAGGGCTGAATAACCTTTTACTGAAACTGCAGTGGTGCGGAGCGCTTGACTGCGGTGGGTGAGGCTGCGGAGCGACTTCATGGATGATTCGCAGATCCTTCCGACTAGAGCGACCTCGACCTGAAGGGTTTTGGCCAGGTGGTCAGTAATCATGCGAACAAAGGTTTCTGCAGCGGTAGTCGAGGGTTCGCGCGCGGCGTTTTGCAAGGTGAGTTCGGCAGTCTCTCGGGCTTGTTCATTGAGGCAGTTTTGGTGCGCGTCGGCCAGATGGTTGGCGAGCCAATCGGGACTCCAAAATGCGGTGCGAACATCGATGATCGTGTCGAACGCTACTTGAGCTTCTGGGGTGGGCAACGCATCTATTTCGCTGTCTAGGAGACAGACGACTGGAGTAAACGGATGGCCGAGTTTGATTTTTTGAGCATACTCGTGGGCCGCTCCCGAGGGTCCCCAGACTACGTAGGCTTGAAAGGCATCGTTTTTCGGCAGAGTGCCTGGATCGACGACCTTAAGTGTCCATTCGCGAACAGCGAAGGATTTTTGGTTGTGAACGTTCCAATTCGGCGATGAAAAGAGGTCTTCAGCGTCACGAATTGGGATCAAGATGGCATGACGACCATGAGGATTCCGGGAAGAGTCAGACATTTACGGCCCACAAGTCGGCACGAATTGACGAGTCCTGAGTTGAGACGATCAAGGAGGTTGGATTATTTATTTAGCAATGTGCTCTAAATGAAACAAATTTTCATCTAGAATATTCGGGCCCCTTTATTGGCATGAGCGGTGCTATTTTTAGGTGTTCCCTCTTTTGGGTAATACATTGGGGTAAAGTAGAAAATAATCGTCTCCCTCGTGGAGGCGGAAAATTGTAGAGTCGGGTGTTTTGGGTTTCATCCGGCTCTACTATTTTTTGATAGGTTCCAAGCGGGTCTCTTAGAAACAACTGGACAGAGCCGCAGCGATGGATTGGATTTGCGGATCGCAAACATTTTTACTTATGGGAAATACCACGGTTAACAAGATTGGGAAGGGGAACGTCATCGAATACAATGGCACTCCATGTATTGTGATCGAACGCACGATCCACACCCCCCCTAATTTGGCTTCTTTTTGTTCAATGCAGTTGAAGAATGTGAAAACGGGCAAAACGGTCCATGTCCGCACGAATGTTGGAGATAGCTATGATGTTCTCCACAAGGAGCTTAAGAACATGGAGTTTTCCTATGAGAATCAAGGCATCTACGCCTTCATGGATCTCGAGACTTATGATCAGATCGAGGTTGGAGATGATGTGATCGGCGACGCGAAGCCTTTTCTGGTCGAGGGTACTGAGTATAGCGTATTTTTTGTCGATGGACGACCACTGGGAATCGAGCTTCCGGCATCCCTAGAAATGGAGGTGGTCGAAGCCCCTGAAGCGGTCCGTGGAGACACTTCAGGTAATGTTCAAAAGACTGTTGTCGTCTCGACTGGATTAGAGATCCGCACCCCGATTTTTATCAAGCAAGGGGATATCATCAAGGTTAACACCACTGATAAGAGCTATCAAGGACGTGCCTAGAGCGCGGCCTATACAAAGAGTTCGGTGATGGGCTTCCCATCGTCCGCAATGGTAAATGGACGGCCGTTAGGGGCCAAGATTTCTCTGGCGATTGGGAGCCCCAAGGCGTGGGCGATAGTTGCGTTGAAGTCCGGAATGGTGATCGGATTGGATTCAACCTCAGTCCCGTCGGTGTTGGTGGATCCGTAGACTGTCCCTCCTTTGATCCCGGAACCCGCGAGTAAGCAGGTAAATGCGGAAGGGAAGTGATCGCGACCATCGTTGACATTTATTTTGGGCGTACGTCCAAACTCGGTGGCTAGGACAACGAGGGTATCGTCCAAGAGCCGGCGTTCACGGAGATCTTCGATCAGTGCGCTCATCGCCTGATCGAGCTCCATCGCTTTGGTCTGCACATTAGCGAAATTGTTATTGTGGGTATCCCAGCCTCCGAGAATGACCTCGGCAAAACGCACTCCGTTTTCGACAAGTCTTCGGGAGAGGAGGCAACCCCGGGCGAATCGGGAGGATCCATATTTCTTTTTCAGTGACTCTGGTTCTGAGCTGATGTCGAAAGCGCCTAAGTCCTGACTGTTCATGAGACTCATCGCTTCGCGGTAAACGGTATTGTAGCTCTTAACTTTTTCGATAGGATAATCCTTGTGGAATTCGGTATCGAGCAACTCAGAAAGGTGAATACGGTCTTCGATATCGTCGATCGACAGCCTACCGTAGGGTTTGATATTTTGCAGGCCATTGTTGGGATCCCCGATGGGGACAGGTGCGAACTCAGTCCCCAGGAATCCGGGGCCTCCATCGCGGCCACCAACGCGGACGGCGCCGGGTAAATTCACATTTTCACGACCTTGGAGGGCGAGGATCCATGCACCAAGTCCAGGGTGAGTGATACTTCCTCGAGGCGCATAGCTGGTGTGCATGAAGTAACGGCCTTGTTGGTGCGCGCCCTGAGTGGAAGTCAGAGATCGGATAACTGCGACGTCCTGCATTTGCATCGCCATGAGCGGAAGATATTGACTGACGAACAGTCCATCGATTTCGGTGCCAATGGACGAAACGGGTCCCTGGTTTTCGCTGCCGGGTTTCGGATCGAAGGTGTCGATCTGGCTCATGCCGCCGGCCATGTAGAGATAGATTACATTTTTGGCTCGTTTGCCGTTTGGAGAGATTCGGCTCGCTGCATCTACAGCGGCTCCAGCGATGCCCTGGTCAAAAACGGGTAGCAGATTGACACCAAATAGCATCTTGGCGGCTCGCTCCATAAACTGGCGCCGCGTGAATTCGTTGGCATTGAAAAGTGGGTGCATCGGGCAGTGTCTTCGGGCAGGCTATTGAGCAAACATGAACTGTCGCGAGTTGAGCAGTGCCCAGAGAAGGTCTTGATCGTTGATCTCGGCGCTTTCTAGTTTTTGTGCGAGAATCGCACGTTCCTCATTACCTGGAGGGCGTGAGAGTGTCGCTCTGAAAAGGACATCGAGGGCTTTATCCACGTTTGAAACTTCCTGCATGCGTTTCTTAAGTGATGAGTCTCTGGACCAAAGTTGGGCTTGCCAGGTGCCATTCATGATGGCGAGTGCTTGGGGAATCGTTGGCTCAGTCGAGGCGTTGTCTATGACCTCGCGGTCCGATTGCCCGAGTTGTCTGAGGAGGTGTCCAGGGTTCGTAGGGCTGGGAAGTTCGGAGGCGCGCGCTCTTCGGAGGCGCCTGATTTCACTAAGGAGTTCTCCTTTTTCTTCGACACTGCCCAGCGAATCTCCGTCCATCACATTTCCCATGTTCGTGCCTGTGGCGTTC
>JBCCBL010000211.1:0-5433 GCA_039034055.1 Verrucomicrobiota bacterium
AAATATATGAAAAAGAGGTTCTTAACTTAGGATTCATTCGGCTTGGGGACTTCTCTATCTGCTCTGATGAGCAAAAAAGATACCCGAATACGGGGGCATCTTTTTGTGGTTTTCTATACGCAGATTTCGGGGATTTACGCAGATTTTTGGGTAAGGAGTCACTTGGTTGAATTGGCTATCGATTCTGAGTCTGTCGTCTCTACTGTGGTCTGGCTAGGTTGCCTTTTCAAAGATTGGTTTGCCGGTATGATAGGTGGCGATGATGTCGGCGGGGGTGACTCTAGTGAGGATGGAGGCGTGAAGGTTGCGGGATCTTCGGAGGTGAGGCTGGTGGAAGTCGAGCACTACAAAGGAGGCTGGTTGGCCCACTTCTAAGTATCCTGGTAGTTCTGATCCAAATACAGCCTCGGCATTCGATGTAGCCATTTTCAGAATTTCAACAGGTGCCGGTTTTCGAGGGTCGGCGTATTGGCTTTTGGCGACTTTGTAGGTGAAATCAAGCTCGGCGAACATGTTGGGGCTGTTGAGCAATCCGTTGTCCGTTCCGAGCAGCAGGTTAACCCCGGCGCCAATGAGCTTGGCGATAGGAGGCAAGGACAATCCCAGATTTGCATTGGCACGAGGGTTTAGGACACCGGTCTTTTTCGCTTCGACCATGAGTTTGATTTCTGTGGCGTTTGCAACAGTGAGATGGATGATTAGATGAGGGTCTAGATCGGCAAGGGCGCGTTCGAGGTCGGGGCGTCCGGTATTTGCGAGGCTTTCGTTGCGATAGGTTTCGTTTTCAAGACAGTGAATGGCGCGGTATTTGCCACTTGTTTCGGTGATTTCGCGGACTCGCCGCCAGGAAGGGCAGGTCAAATCATTGATGGTACTTTCGCTAAACCCGTCTGCTACCTCGAGTATTTTTTTGAGTTCAACCTCAGACTCGACAGGTAATTTTTTTTCAGATACTTTTAGCTCTTCCGGTGTGAATGGAAGTTCGTTAAGTTGACCCAGGATTATCGAGCGAACGCCGGTCGATTGTGAGGCTTTTCTGAGTATTTTGCTTCCGTGTAGGCCCTGTTCGCGAAAGTCGATATGACACACCGTTCCAGTACGCGCCATGTAGTCGAGATGAGCTTCGATTTGCGGAAGGTGTTTTTTGGGGTCGATCGCGGCGAGCTGCCGATATTTGTAGCCATTTGGCCTGAAGAAGCATTCTTCTAGAGTCATCCCAGTGGCACCATCTGGAAGGAAGGAGTCCCCCATGTGAGTGTGGGCATTGATGAGTCCGGGAATGATGACCTGAGCCCCTTGGTCTATTTGCATTACCTCGTCGCCACGCTCGATATGTTCGATCCGGCCCTCGGCGATTTCAAAGCGTTTGCAATGATACGGCTGGAGGTTTTTCCCCAGGAGCACGATGGCATTTTCGAAGGTCATTGAGCTTCCACGGTTTCGGTATGTTCTTCAACTCCGGGCGACCACTTACCGGTAAGCCAATAGTGGAGGGTATAAACCAAGGGGGTGTCGAGTGCTGCAATGACTACTTTGAGTAACCAGTATCCCACGACACCTTTGAGAAATTCGATCGTGGAGAGTTCCCCGAGGAGGTAAAACGCGATCCCATTGAAAACGAGGGAATCGATTAATTGGGAGGATACCGTGCTGAGGTTGTTGCGGAGCCACATGTGTTTGCCATTGGTTTTCGACTTCCAGAAGTGATAGGCCCAGACGTCGTGAGACTGCGCTGCGAGGTAGGCGAGCAATGAGGCCAAGACAATCTTCCAAACCGACCCAAGGGTGGTGGCAAAAGCTTCTTGGTTTCCCCAGAAGTCTGACGGTGGCAATTTGACGGCAAAATAGGACAAAAGGAGCACAATTAAGTTTGCCCAGAATCCCATCCACACGAGGAGTTGCGCACGTCCACGCCCGTAGACCTCAGACACCACATCGGTAATTGGAAATGACAACCAGTAGCAAATGATACCGGCGCTGATGGTCATGCCGAAAAATGGAAGCTCGAAGAGTTTTCCGCTGATTACATTGAGGATCGATAATACCGCGATGAAGACGGTCAGCAAGATGATGAATTTTTTCTCTTTTGGCGGCATAGCTCTGCGTCTTAGCAGAAAGGATACACGGGGCGTGGAGTTTTGCTTGTCGGGCTCAGGTACCCATCAAGCGATCCCCAAAGTCCCCGAGGCCAGGGCAAATGTAGGCTTTTTCATTGAGACAGCGATCCAGAGCACAGGCGATGATTTCCACGCTTGGGAATCGGGTTTTTATGGCGTCTACCCCCTCTGGAGCAGCAACGACGCAGGCGAATTTGACTCGTCCAGGCTGAGAAGCATAGACGCGCTCCAAAGCCCCGATGGCAGAGCCTCCGGTGGCCAACATTGGATCGAGCAGAAAGACGGTCTGGCCATCGAGGGACGGCGCTTTGAAATAGTAGGTGTGTGCTTCAGCGGTTTCCTCGTCGCGTTCTTGTCCGATGAAGCCGACGGGTGAGTCTGGGAGCAGACTGCGGAAGGGTTCCAACATTGATAAACCCGCTCGGAGGATCGGTATCAAGACGGGCGCGCTTGCGAGGCGTTTGACCGCAGTCGTTTCGAGCGGGGTCTCTACGGAGCTTTCGAGGGTTTTCAAATCTGCACTCAATTCGAGAGCCAATGCCGTCGCCAATATATCGGCCGAGCGTTTGAAGTGGGCTTGCTTCGATGCTACGTCCCGCACCACAGCGAGGTGTTCTTCCACCAATGCATGTTGCAATGTCTTTAAGGGCATGAGGCAAACCAAGCACCCGTGCTTCCTTAATCAAGAACTAAGCATATACTTCGAAAATTGATTCAGCGGCCCCTCAGAAAAGGAACAAAATCTGCGGAGTCGGTGTCGGGCTGCCAATTCCGCTTGCGGAAACCGCTGAATGTATCACCGTTAGACGCTTTTCTAGAATCATCTGACATGATCGCTACACTCCTATGAGTCTCTCTCTCGAACAACTTAATGAGGAAATCCGCAAGGATTCTGAATGGATAGCTGCCCTCAGACGCGAAATGGGCCGCGTCATCGTCGGCCAAAAGTATCTGATCGATCGCCTGATCGTTGGGCTCATAGCCAATGGCCATATTCTCCTGGAAGGGGTGCCAGGGCTGGCAAAGACGCTGTCGATTCGAACCCTCGCCACCGCAATCCAGGCCGACTTTGCCCGCATCCAATTCACGCCGGACCTCCTTCCCGCAGACATTATTGGCACCCTCGTTTACAACCCACGCGAGGCTTCGTTTTTTACGAAGAAGGGTCCCATTTTCGCTAACTTGGTGCTGGCCGATGAGATTAATCGGGCTCCCGCGAAGGTGCAGAGTGCACTGCTCGAGGGGATGCAGGAACGCCAGGTGACAATCGGCGATGAGACTTTTCAACTGCCCAACCCATTTCTAGTCCTGGCAACCGAGAACCCGATTGACCAGGAAGGCACCTACCAACTCCCCGAAGCGCAGGTCGACCGCTTCATGCTGAAATTGAAAATAGGCTACCCGACTCGCGAGGATGAACTCGAAATCCTCGAAAGTATGGGGAAGACTTCCGCCGATACCGAGGTGAATCCGGTGATCCCTATCGATTCGGTTTTGAAGACCCGCAAATTGGTCAACGATATCTACATGGACGAGAAGGTGAAGCACTACATCTTGGATTTGGTATTCGCCACGCGGGAGCCCACCCAGTTCAAATTGGAAATCGGACCCTTCATTCAGTTTGGTGCGTCGCCACGTGCGACCATCGCTTTGACGGTAGCGTCGAAGGCTTGGGCGCTCCTACAGGGTCGGGCCTTTGTGACTCCGCAGGACGTAAAGACTATTGGAGCCGACGTGCTTCGCCACCGCGTAATCGCCAGCTACGAGGCAGAAGCGGAAGGTGTCAGTTCTGAGGACATATTAAATAAGATTTTTGAGACCGTTCCCGTCCCGTAACGGTAGCGACCCTATCCATCCATGCCAGAGGCGACGGAGCAATCTACAGCGGAAATCCTCAAGCGGGTTCGTCAGATCGAAATCCGCACCCGTCGCATGGTCACAGATTCATTGACCGGCGCCTACCACTCGAGCTTCAAGGGCCAGGGGATGGACTTCGAGGAGGTGCGTGAATACGTCCCCGGCGACGATGTGCGCTCCATCGATTGGAATGTCACCGCCAAGATGGATCATCCCTTCGTCAAAAAATTTCGCGAAGAACGGGAGTTGACGATGATGGTGGTCCTTGACCTTAGCGCCTCGGGTGATTTCGGCTCGGTGGAGCAGAGCAAACGCGAGCGGGCTGCCGAAATCGCGAGCGTCCTGGCATTCTCAGCAACCCGCAACAACGACAAGGTCGGCCTCCTGATTTACACCGACCAGGTAGAAATGTTTGTCCCTCCAAAAAAGGGTCGCCAGCACGTCCTCCGCATCATCCGTGAATGCTTGTTTTACCAACCCAGACATCAGGGCACTCGGACCGATTTAGCGCTCAAACGTATGATGCGCTTGCTTCGCAGAAAGGCGATCATCTGCGTAATATCGGACTTTCTCGACCTCTGGGAACACCAGCTCAATAAGGACAAAAACGCTCGGGATCTCACTCTGGACCAACTTGCGCTGTGTAATCAGCGACACGACCTTATTTGTCTGCAGATCACGGACCCACGCGAGCAAATCCTGCCCAATGTAGGCTGGATTCGTCTGGAGGATGGTGAGTCTGGAGAGATCGTAGAAATTGATACAGCCAACGCAGCGGTCCGGGAGGCGTTCCGCAAAAACAAC
The DNA here is from genome assembly GCA_039034055.1 of Verrucomicrobiota bacterium. Classification (GTDB taxonomy): domain Bacteria; phylum Verrucomicrobiota; class Verrucomicrobiia; order Opitutales; family JABSRG01; genus JBCCBL01. The sequence continues at coordinate 4,779 of JBCCBL010000211.1, forward strand.
GAGGAGCGCCTCGAAATTCTCGAAAAAGCTTTTCGTCGGGCCGGCGTCGATGCCGTCACCATTTCAACCCAAGAGGCCTACATAGTGGCCTTGCAAAAGGTCTTCATGCGCCGGGGGGCACGCCTCTGATGCAATTCAACTGGTATAAAAATATCCTCGCGGCAACACTTGCTGGGCCTGCCCCTGGTATTCTCAGCGCGCAGTCAACGCCCCCGCTCAAGGACACCGCCTTCGAACCCTTGCGGGCTCCATTCCCGGTGCCAATGATTCCGGAGTATATCTGGTGGATCGGTCTGATCACTCTCGCCGTGCTCACTCTGCTCATCATCTGGATGGTGCGCGCGGCTCGGGGTAGCTCGGAAGAGATCAGCCAAAAAATCAATCCCCTCAACATTGCCCTAGAAGCAATCAAGAGCTTGGAAGGCAGAATCGGTGAGCTAGAAGCTCGGGAATTTTCGAGCGAAGTCTCTGAGATCGTCCGTCGCTACATCGAGCAGGCCTGCGAAATTCCTGCTCAGGAGCAGACTACCGAAGAGTTCCTCCAATCGATTCAATCCCACCCATTTTTCACCCAAGAAATAAAAGAACATTTGGAGCGTTTTCTGGGTCTCTGTGATATGGCAAAATTCGCTCAACAGTCTGTCGATTCCGAGCA
>JBCCBL010000212.1:0-5430 GCA_039034055.1 Verrucomicrobiota bacterium
AGTCTTAGAATCATTTGCTCCGAGCTGTAGTTGACCCTTGATCACCACGCTACGAAAAGTCTCTCCGTGGCTTTGTATTGTGCCCGCAAACCCGGATGGTAGCTTGATGAACGATCCGTTCGAGCAACCGTCTTCCAGTTTTCCCCAAAGGTATGCGACCTTGGGCCCCTCTGAAGTGGGCTGCATTCCTGGTGGATCAATCCAAACAATATTTGCCGGGTCGATGTTTATGGGTCTCTCCCCACTGTCAAAGGCGTCTTCAGGAGGAAGGACTAAGTAGGGTCCCGTATCGATTTCTACAAGGGCCATGACGTCCTTACCCTTTGCCGCAGTGATATGCACCTCTCCTTTGGGCTGGGTCCAAAACGACCCGGGAGGCATCCACATATGAGCAGCATCAGGATCATCATTGTGGACCAGACCATTGATCACCACTGCCCGATAGGTGACGTTGTGAATATGGGGCGGCGATGAAAACCCATCTACAAATTTGGCTAGAAAACCCGTTGGCACTAAGCCAGCTTTTGCACCTTGATTGCATATGGGACAGCCAGAATGGGATTCATCGATCTCCGCTATTTCTGCATGGCGATCCCCCCAAAGCGTTCCTGCTTGTGGGCTCCGATCCCCTCGGGCTGGATTGAGTTTCTCCCATTGAACATCGGAAATTGATAGAAGCTCTTCTACAGGGGCAGTGGCTGAGGGTTCAGATTCAGCACGCACAGTGCTGGAGACTGCATACACCGCAATGGCTGCTGAAAGGAACACTGTTTTTCTCAAGTTATCTTTTTTAATCGTCTAAACGACTGCGTTTAGCGAAGGAGGTTCCGTAGGTTTCAAAACAAGCTAACGAGTGTTTTCATATGTGCTCCATTAGGAATGCGTCATAGCAGTGAGTAATTTATGAACGGGTTAGCAACTCCTTCAGTCGTTTGACCCCATTAGTTGCGGTGGCCGCAATCATAGTAAACGACGATAGGCCTCGGAAATATGGTATGCTTCTGTCGATCACGAAGCCGCGACAGCGATCTGGAATATCGTGAACGAGGGATGCCGCCGGATAAACTGCAAGTGATGTACCGATGACTACGAAGACATCTGCCTGTGAGGTGATTTCGACTGCTTCATACATAGCCGGGACATCCTCACCAAACCAGACAATGTGCGGACGTAATTGAGCACCATCGGGGGCGAGGTCGCCGAGCTGAATGTTTTGCGTGCCGAGGTCATAGATCGGCTCTGTATTTTTCGTCGAGCGGGCCTGCATGAGTTGTCCATGTAAATGCAATACGCGGGAACTCCCGGCGCGCTCGTGCAGATCGTCAACATTTTGAGTAATAATATTCACCTCAAATTGGGATTCTAATTCGGCAAACATGCGATGGGCGGCATTTGGCTGCGCCTTCCTCAAATCATCACGGCGCAAATTGTAAAAGCGCAATACCAGTTCTGGATCCCGTGCCCAGGCTTCTGGGGTTGCGACGTCCTGGACGCGATGCCCTTCCCACAGCCCACCCGCATCCCGAAAGGTTTTCAAACCACTCTCCGCACTGATTCCAGCACCGCTGAGGACTACGAGTTTGGGTTTCATCGGTGAGGGGGGAGCGAGTAGGTTGAACAGTTAATCAGAGGCAGAGGAACGGAATTTCACTCCACCATAGAGACTAGTCTGATACCCAGTTTCAAAGTGGCAGAAAGGTCAATAGGAGTATTGCATTAGAGTCGCATCCGGCATTTGGGTCTGTATCTATATCTGCAACAGGATATTCGAACTTACTGGAAACAAATACAGTATCTTCAATATCAAATTTTTGATAAAAAATCCTGACGAGATAGGTATTTACCTACAGACAAAGGTAAGCCCTGTATTAGGTAAATTAGATATAAACTCGTAAATTTGAAACAGAACCTGAACTCTATACCAAACGATCTAGCATTAATTGTTCCAAATTGATTGAATCGTGATAGTTGTAACTAGAAAATTATGACAACTTCAAGATTTTCCCCTCTTAGGTATCCTTCTTCGCTGCAACGGTTGGTAGAAATTTGCTCAATGAAGCCATTTAGGATCATCATCGCGATACGGGTTAAATGACAGTTCGTTCATAAAATCGCATTTCATTGGACAAATCAGAGGAATTGTCGTGAAACATGGGCATGCGTTTAATTACCCCTTTTTTATTCGCGTGCACTGCGGTAACTGCTGACCCCTTACTTACTAGCTGGTACATGGATGCTTCCCGCCACTATGCCCGCATATACCGCAATGCCGATGATCAATTAGACCAAGCGCCTCAGTTAACTTGGCTCCATCCTAATTCGGGCACTGGGCAGGCCGAAACGACCTATTCGGGTATTCATGAAGTAAGCTATAATGCTAACTTTGTTTATGTGCGATCATCTGGGTTGGGGTCACATGTTATGGGCCCCTGGTGGCGTGATAATGAGAACCCGACAGAGATCTTTGGTAATTGGCCTGGATCTTCGGCATTTGTCATGAGTTTCCCGAGGCTCGCCGACCCTCGAACACCCACAATCCCCCAAAATAGGACGCTGACAGGGGGTGGTGCTATTGGTATGTTTGTCGACGGGGTCGCAATGTTTGATGCGCGTGATACCTTGTCCTGGAGCCCTCAAGATCAAGCAGATGGTAATGTCGGGGGAACGATCGTGGGCACCGGCTATTGGGAGCGCGATGCCTATGTTAATGAAGGACCGACCTTTGACGCGGCCTTTGCTCACCAGGCTGGCGAGACCTATCATTATCACGCCAATCCTCCTGCTTTACGTCACCAGCTTGGGGACTCTGTAGACTATAATCCTGCTTTGAACGAATATTCCGAAATTGTTGGAGGAAATGGAGAGCATAGTCCGATTTTGGGGTGGGTGCGCGATGGCCTTCCGATCTATGGTCCTTACGGATATTCCGATCCGATGGACTCTGGTTCTCCTGTAAGACGAATGATATCAGGGTTTCGGATACGCTTAGGATTGGAAACGCCAGGTGCTGCGCGCACGAGTTTTCCTGATTGGGTCGTTCGCTACCGTGGGGTATTGCCAGACGATGAGTATGGGCCCGATGTATCACCGTTGTATCCTAGTGGACACTACTTACAAGATTATGAATATCTAGGAGATGTTGGATATACCATAGGTGTTGATTTCGATCTCGATGAATACAATACGCGATTTTGTGTGACTCCTGAGTTTCCGGGAGGGGTTCGCGCATACTTCGTAAGCATTACCGCGGACGGAAGTCCACAATTCCCTTACAATGTAGGGCGTCGATATTATGCGAATCCTCGAGGTGGGAATTTTAACAATAGCGATAATCGCCAAAATAACGATTTCGTTGATCCAGGTGATCGCATCGTTTTCGCTGAAGGGGGGCCGGAGAGTCCCATAAAAGATGTCACCGTTCGCACTCAATCACTTTCCGATGACATTATCATTAGTTGGGTTGGCGTTGAAGGCGGAATGTATGAAGTCACCTCCACCAGCGATCTTATAAATGAATCGGAATTGCGAGATGAGGTCATTTATGAGCTGAGCGCAGGGCAGGCAATCGGAGAATATGTGGATGCCTCTGCACTGGCTGTGGAGGATATCCGGTTTTATCGTGTAACGCGAGAATCGGTGATGCCTTTCGACGACGAAGGGTATTCTCTTGATCGTGTCCAGGAGCGAGATCAGCGTAGTCTAATCACGGTTATCCTGTCTTCTCCGGGACCTGATGATTTAGCGATCGAGCCCAATTCACTCCTGTTGGATGGAGAGGCGGTGGAATTCATATCACGGTCCTCTCCTAGCGAAATAACGTTCGCTTATTACGGAAACGCTCTCGAAGGAGGGGAGACTCTATCTGCCTTATTCCCCGGTGATACAGTTCCTGTAACAGGCGTCTATGAATACTTGATTCCTCAAGGCACTGGAAATATTCTATTTATCTTGGTCGATGATTGGGGAATCGATAGTAGCCCAATCGATAATATCAGTGGGGCATTTCAGGGCATTGCTGGATCAGGGGGTCAGGACCTTCCAGATATGCCAAATTTGGTTCAATTAGCGAATGAAAGTATCCGCTTTTCCAATGCGTATGTGCAATCATCCTGTTCACCCACACGATTGAGCATCATGACTGGCAAGGGCTCTTACGCCACTGGAGTGGGTGCTCCGGGCGCCGCGGTGAATACTCGGGATTCGACCCAGACTATGACAATAGCGGAAGCGATTGACTTCGTTGGATCGCCATACGCAACAGGTCTGATGGGAAAATGGCATCTTGGCTCTGGCACTGGGATCACCGGACGGGGCCCTGGGGCTGAAGGATGGGATGTGTTTTGGGGTTCAATACAGGGTAATTTATCGAATTATTTTGATTGGACACGCTCTGACGTTCACGAAACGGTCATTGACCGGAGTGGGGTTTTCATAAATGCGGAGGGGTTCTCAGAGGATCCGCAGGGGCAGATTTTGGATACTACTGGAGACATTGCGCGTGAGACGAACTATGCCACCACCGTGAATACGGACGATGCGATAGATTTTATTGGGGATCAGGGGACCGATCCATGGTTGTGTTGGATTGGCTACAATGCACCACATTCTCAGTCTGAGGACCCTCGTTTCCCGGTGCCGCCGGTAAATGGGACTGGATCAGTCGAAATGAACGGTGAAGTATATGGAGGGACTCTTGATACAAACCGTGATCGTTACAAAGCGGCACTGTGGGCGCTCGACAGTGAGATAGGACGCTTGTTGAGCTATGTGGATCTGGACAATACAACCGTCATTCTTCTTGGAGATAATGGGACACCGGCTGGTCAGGTCCAGGATGACAACTTATTTCCGAGTGACCACGCCAAGGGAACCATCTTTGTCGGAGGGGTCCACGTTCCCTGTATCATTCGTCCGGCGGGAGGTTTGAGCACGCCACGTGTTATAGAAAGTCCGATACAAGGCGTTGATTTGTTTCCAACAATGTGTGCGCTGATGGGAATAGACCCTACGAGCCTTGGTCAGGTGTTGGATGGGCAGAGCTTGGTTCCCCTGATGAATGGCATTTCTAATCCAGATCGAATCGTCTTCGCTGAGACTTTTGGCGGTGGAAATGATGGAAGGACGCTCCGAAAAGGAGATTATAAGCTCAATATTTTCGACGACCCTCGAGATGATACGGATGTTCCATCAATGGAATTTTATGATTTGAGTCAGAGTTTAGAAGAAAATCCTACAAATGATCTGCTTAGGGTGGGTAATGTTTTGAGCGCAGAAGAGACGTCCGTATATGAGGAATTGTTGGCGGAGAATGAAAGACTGAGTAGCGATGAAATTAATTTCATGACTGATGCGCTGATCCCGTCAGAGTTTGTTACAACAAGTGTCGATCTAACTGGAGTCACAGGCCTTCAGAATGGAGAAGTGATTGCG
>JBCCBL010000213.1:0-5420 GCA_039034055.1 Verrucomicrobiota bacterium
ATCGCAGAAACAAGGGCACCCGCAAAAAAGATCCCGAGGAACTTAGTATTCCCGAAAACCGCACATATCGCATTCCCGAAAACCCACAGATACCACATATTGAAAACAAGGTGGAACAAATCGGCATGCACGAGAGATGAAAACAGCAATTCAATAGGATTCCAGCTAGTGAGTACAAACGCCTCGTTCAACCCCAACAGGAAGCCCATTTGCCCCAGAAACATCAAAACACACAATCCGATTACTACAAAATTCGCCACCGGGACGACCGGATGTAGCACTTCAACTCGATGCGGAATCAACACTTTGCGGACACTAAACGAACCTTACGAATTAGAAAGTAGAAAATAAGACCTGGAGCGGTAATTAAAAGTCCACAAAATCGAATACATCCTGTCTATCCTGAATAGACAACCATCATCGAGCCACACACCGCCTCCGGCAACAAAATCAAATCCCGAAAAGCCTTCACGATTCTCAATCATCCCTTTCAAGAATCTTCTCAAAGAACAATGCGTTTCCCATTTTTGGATCCAATTCATAGCCCGCGAAACCAAAATTTCGGTAAGCCTGCTGAGCCGTATTATTGCCTTCCAATACCTCAAGAGTCATCTTGCAGCATCCTGATCGACGTGCATGTCCTTCGACAACTTCAAACAGTTTTCGAGAAAGTCCTTGGCCTCTGAATCTCTCAACTACCACCACGTCGTGAACATTCAAAATAGGCTTACATTTGAAGGTCGAAAACACCTCAAAGCAGATTACAATTCCTGCCGGCTCCTCATCAACGTATGCAATAAATACCACACAGTTGGGCCGCTTCGCAAGTTCGGCAACCAAATGAGCCTTTGTGTAATCCGACAACTCTTGCCCACCCCCCATTTCATCAAGAGCATAAGCGTTCACCAGAGAAACAATGGACGCTGAATCCCTGGAGGATAAAAAATCTGCCTTTACGATCTCGATCATACCTCAGAAGGCTGAATACGTATCGCTGAAATAAAAGCTCTATTTTCTAGTTCTACTTGTTAAAATGAATTAGAAGACCGAGACCCATTCCTCCAAACGTTCAAAATGAACTACGAATGCACACGAATTTACAAAAATAGTTTATTTCTTCGTGTGGATTCGTGGTTAAAAGAAGCCGTAGAGATCATTTGACCAAGTAGAACTAGGAAGTGCGAACAAATCTTGAGAGCGATCAGGTGGCACTGGGTCGAATTTCGAGAAAACGGTAGATCGCATTTGAATGCGATAAAGACCGAACCGAGCCGCTCGTATCAATCATGTCTTGCTTTGGACATTCTGAATAATCTGCGGGACCAGTCGCTCGGAAAAACCGGCACAAAATGCCCAAAATATCATTTTTGCAGCATCCTGCCCACTTCGTGGAAGCGTATCCTCAAAAAAAGACTTAAAATCCGCCAAAGTCGCGGGGGTGGAAAACTTCAGGACTGAATACTGTGGAAACAGTCCGCCCGTAATAATCTCCGAGAGAAAGATCACATGAATCGCAATCGCAAAGATTCCACCATAGATGGGAATGAGGAGGACACTCGACCACGACTGAGAAAGGTGTTTCAGTTCAAGATCAGAAACTCGGTGGATTCTCTGCTGAATACTCACAAACCCACCAATCAATCCAGCGGCAAAAACAATCAGCGTGAGATAAGACCGCGAAGAATTGCTGCTAAAATGATTACTGAAGAAAAAAATGATCAATACACCGAGGGTCGTCCCGGTGCAAATCACCAACTTCCGCGTAAGCTTGAGTAAAAGTGCCTGCCTGTCCTCCATAAACTTAGTTGGATGTTCTAGATCGCAAACCCAATAAATGGAAGATAAAACTTGCCCACAAAATTTAAGAGCCCCGCTCCACGCCCTCGTTGAACAGGAAACACATAGCATCTCGGCTTTCTGTTTATTCATCTAAGCGTATCGATCTCTTTCCCTGAGAAAGCACACTCCACTTACCATGCTGATAGCTAGCCCAAAGCATTTGTACACGACATCGAAATCCTTTCCTTGAGAATAATCGAGCCTGAAGAAAATCCTATATTAGATTTTCTCTTACAAATCTTGATTTTTGATCAGGGGTTTCAGGTAGAGTTTCGAATAAATGAGTGTTTAAACACGAGTTATCTAAATCGTCACTTTACTTCGATTCTCACAGGTTTTTCAAAGATACCTCTTGGCGTGTGAAATAACCATGTGCCCGAATCTTCCACCTTCGCAATCATAACGGCGCTACCGTCAATCAAGAATCCGCCATCTACTTGATTCATCCAAGGGGATAAATCGATTGAATCTACCCCAGTGGAGCTTTCGGAGATAACGTTCATTCCGTCTTTCTTCCAGTCGCCAAACGAAATCAATCCATCTTCACTCTGTCCATTCCAAGAGCCATTGTCTTGCAAAGTCCACACGATCGGTGACTCATCAACATCTATTTGAATCGAAAAGGATCGAGTCCCTTCAGGCAAAATGGTTAAAACAATGCAAATAAAATTTCAAGTGCGGGTATTGATATCGAATCCATATCTCGCAGACTGTAGAGCACTGCTGGCGTTAGAGAAGCAAAATGTGCCTATTCCTAAATTCCCGAACTTACTGCTACAGTCAATCACCGCATCCACCCTAGGCATTACTCGACTTTTCTACCTTCTTTAAATAATCGAAGACCTGGTAGCTCTTCAACGAGTCTCTGATACGATCAATCGGATCCGAATCCGGAAAGAGCCGATAGCTCGGAGCCAGTATCTCACTAACAGATACCGGATTTACCTCGAAAATCGAAGCTATCCTAAAGACATCTCCTATCATAGCCACCAGCTTCGCATGAGCATCTTCAAAGCCACGACTGTGCTTCTTTAGTAGCTGAGCGACGCCCTCGACTTTATATCCTCTCTGGGTGAACACATTGATAAAGCTCACGCATACTCGATCACAATACTGCAGATTTGTCTGAGTTTTCGGAGAGGCAATATTTGCCACAAAAATCTTACCGTTCCCATCATACATGAACGCTTCCTTAGGCGACACATTAGGAGCCCCATCTTTAGATACCGTCGCAAACCAACACAACACACTTTCTTCAATACAATCCGCAACCGCCTTTGTGATCATAACAATAGAATACTAAGGTGAAACGATGCCTATGGAAGTCAAAATCTGCCAACTAGGCTAAATTCCATACCACATACTCAAACCAATTCGCATGAGACTCACTTGGCATCGGAACACACTACTAGGTCACTTCGGTTGAGATTTAGCTTCATTTGCGGATAGCCTCCTCCTCCAATCGCATATTGCGCAAACCCAAATTTGCTATACAAACCCATCGCTCGATCATTGCGAGGATGGACTCCTAGACGAAGGCCTTCGACTCGAGACCTCAGGACTTCTATAAATCGAGACATCAGATAAGATCCAACCCCTTGACTCTGAAAACCATCAATCACGGCAATCCCCAAGCAAGGATACTCACATCCGAAACCATCGGGCGCCCCATAACCATCTAGGCGTGCCCAAATGACCCCTATCCTCCGATCCGAACTGGGATCAATCGCCAACAAGCCGAAATCATCACGCCTACCCCAACCCTCGACAAATTTCTTAATCGATGGCTTCTCCAAAACAGATCTCGGCCTTCGCGGCTCATCAGGAGCATCCCAAAGCGCGATGTAAAGCATCTCCAATAGAAACTCCTGATCCTGCTCACCAACTTGGCGTAATTCCCAATTTGCTTCCATTAATTTCCAAAATTAAAACACAAAGAGCGCCGAAAAAAGCAACATCGCTCCCTGAAATAAGGACCTCGTTATATTCCCAGACCCAAATCTGTTTCGCAAAGGTTATAGTTTTATACATCGTTTTGTTTGTTCCTATGCCTCAAACTTCACATAGATACACTGATCCAGCAAAACACTCTCCTTCACCGCACTTCCTCGAGTGATTCCCTCTAGATAAAAGCCTGCATTTTCAAGGATCCTGATCGATCCGAGATTCGTCGAAAACGGTAACGCGTAAACCCGCGTAAATTGACGATCTTGCAGCAGAGCATTCGAGAATGCAGCAAGGACTTCACTCATGATTCCCCGGCCCCAAAATTTCTGACCGAGCCAATACCCGATCTCTATGCAATGAGCATGTATATCGTCCTGCGGCTTTCCACCAATACCCCCAACCGCTTCGCCATCTACTTCAATTGCGAAAGAATATTCACTTTCCGGAGCTAATTCACTCAGGAAAAACTCTGCATCACTCAAGGTATATGGATGCGGGAAACTATCACGTAAGTATTTCCAAATTTCGTAATCATCCGCATATCTCGACAGTGAAGCGGCATCCGAAAGTTCCCACTTCCGAATCATCGACCGAGCAAGCTCTATTCTCATCACGTGCCAGACTAAGATAGAACCCACGAAAGTAAACTCGAAACTCTCTGATACCGACTCTAAGCTTAACGCCCAATGACTCCAAAGATTTGGAATCACCATCAATGTTTACCCTTCCCACTCTTTAAGAAGACATCCGTAATTCAGGATGACTACACAGTGGACAAACACATATAAAACCAGTCATGCATGCGATCTGACAATAATTCTCCCACTTCAGTCACAATGATTAGAGAATGAATCACTGATCTACGCGGAGGGTGAACTATTCAATTCTCTGGCTCTCTACGTATCCAATCCTTGATGATACTCAAAAGCCGATCCTGATGCTTAGGATCATAGAATATCCCCAAATGCGTTGCCTCTGGAACCAACCACAAAGACAAGTCCAGGTGATCAGTCCAATTTTTCAGGATTAATGGATAGAAACAAAAAAGACTGAGAGGAAAGTGATGTAGCTACGTCTATTCACGTATTCGTAATTTAGCTTTGTGTGAGTTTCGTGGATTGCCTAATACCAATAAATATAAGGGTAAACCCAACTAAAAATAGGGGGGTATATATGGGCCAATTCATAAAAGGAATTTCACTCATCGCATACCCGACTTTTTCTATTTCTAGGTCTGGTGCAGTAGCGATTACAGATAAAAATATCAAATAACCAGCATAGGGTATCGATATAAGTGTAGATCCTGCAATGATCATGGTTACAGGTATGGCTTGTTTCATAATTTATGTTTTTTGACGGACGGTCTACTAGGGGACATTTTTGATCAAGCTCTTTCGGAAGCGGAGTTGTCTGCAGTCGTGCAAATATATGAAAAAGAGGTTCTTAACTTGGGATTCATTCGGCTTGGGGACTTCTCCTTCTGCTCTGATGAGCAAGAAAGATACCCGAATACGGGGACATCTTTTTGTGGTTTTCTATACACAGAGTTCGGGGATTTACGCAGATTTTTAGGTACGGAGTCACTTGGTTGAATTGGCTATCGATTCTGAGTCTGTCGTCTCTACTGTGGTCTG
>JBCCBL010000214.1:0-5394 GCA_039034055.1 Verrucomicrobiota bacterium
GATCATGCCCGAGTCGCCAAAACCGAGGCCTCTGACATTATTTATCAAATAGATCTTATAAGTGAGGAGACCATCCTGACCTGGTTTGAAGAAAACTGGATTGACCGCCCGGCGATCCATCTGGTCATGGAGGGTATTGAATCGATGGGAGAGGTGATTTTCCCGAAAGCTGCCCAGTCAGCCGAATGGATCTGCATAATCGACCCCATTGATGGCACCCGAGGGCTCATGTATGACAAACGCCCGGCCTGGTTTATCGCTGGAATGGCCCCCATCAAAAACCCTGCCACTGTCCCAACCCTTTCCGATTTGCAAATCTCGGTAATGGTGGAGTTGCCAAATTCTAAAGCGGGCTATGCGGATCATTTCTCGGCAATTAGAGGTTGTGGATCCGAGGGACTCGCCTGTGAGCGCATCCAACTCTTTGATAAAACCGTTTCTTCAATCACCCCCAAACCCTTTGCCGGGATCGATCTACGGCACGGGTTCGCAAGCTTCTGTAAATTCTTTCCAGAGGGCAAAATCCTCACAGCCGAAATAGAGACAGCCTTCTTTCAATCATTGGATACAACGGTGACTCAAGGTGCCTCGCTGATCTTCGAAGATCAATACATCAGCAGCGCGGGACAGTTTTATGAGATCTTGATGGGGCACGATCGCATGATCGCTGACCTCCGCCCCGAAGTATTCGAAAAACTGGGACTCCAAGCGATTCTATGCTGTCATCCCTACGATGTCGCCGGCTGGTTGATCCTCGCAGAGGCGGGTTGCGTGATCGAAACTCCTGGCGGGGATAGCCTCAACGCTCCTCTAGACACCACGACACCGGTCAGTTGGGTTGCTTATGCCAACCCTGAAATGGCCCAAGCCTTGCGTCCCAAGCTGCAGCAAACCCTCAGAGAAACTCTTAATCCCGATGCTTGACCGTCTGCTATTTCGAAGGTCGAGAACTGGCGAGGTATGCACGTGGTTAACTTCCTGCTTTCACAATCACTATGGACTTTTCTAATCTCGACTTGGCTCACGCTCTATTACTCGCTGCACACGAGGCCGCCCTCGAATCGGTCGAACGCGGCTTACATCCCTTTGGAGCTGTGCTCGCGGGACCTGATGGGGCGATTTTAATGCGACAGGGCAACGAAGGGACGGTGCGCCATGCGGAAACCGAACTCGCTCGCAAAGCTTCAGAAAAATACGATCCGGACTTCCTCTGGCAATGTTGTTTGGCGACGACCTTCGAACCCTGCGCGATGTGCGCCGGTACGATCTATTGGGCCAATATCGGCTCTCTCGTCTACGGTGTCGACGAGGCCACCCTACTTGAGCTTACCGGTAACAATCCCGCCAATCCGACCCTCTCGCTCCCGTGTCGGACTGTTTTCGCGGCAGGGCAGAAGGATAATAAAATATTCGGTCCGTATCCCGAGCTTGAAAAGACTCTGGTAGCTCCTCACCTCAAGCATTGGAATTGAGGAGACTTATGGGTTTTCCAACTTCAACTCAAGCTCCGCAATCCTCATGCGTACTATATCAATGTATGCCTCCGGGTCATCTTCAGGGAGTTTCTTGAGGTCTTCGCGTAAAACCTCAAGCGCCTCATGAGGTCGGCCCGCCGTTTCCATCACTCGAGCCAATAGGCGGCCAATGTAAAAGGGAGCATTTGGCATTTCCCAGGCTTGTTTGAAATACTGAATTGTCATCTCAAAATCCAACGCTGAATTCAGGTAAACCTTACCAATTTCAATTGGAAAAGTTGGGTTATCTGGATACAATGAAGCTCCTTGTTTTAAGAGTTCGATTGCTTTGAACATCTGCTCCCGGCGGATACTATTCTGTATTCCTAAATTAACTACGGATTCTCCACCACTGGATCGGATTCTCCAAACCGGCATGTCGAAACCGATGGTATGTGCGCCGGTTCGCCAAAATACTTCCGGCCTAGGATCGATAAGGAGTGCCAAGCGGATGAGTGCCTCAGTCTCTGCTAGGTTACGGTCTTCCCAGGCTTCATTCATACGCAGCCACACGATATTCGCGGTGATGGTTCGGAATCCTCCGAGGATTCCAAAGACAAGCCCCGATCCAGCATAATCCTCCAGTATAGAACGATCTATTGAGACGAAAGCCGGATGACTGCCGATCACCAAGGGCTCTTGCGGGCGGAGATATTGCAAAATGCTCGAAGCAATGAATATGACTCCGGTGATCCCAAACCATCTAAAGAGACGCCGCCTCCACATTTCGACAACTTCATTCAGGCTGGCTCTGCGCATTTGCATAAAGCTCAAAACTCGCGCCGATTGAACGACCAGACTGCACATGTTAAATAAAGCGCGGTGAACGCCGCAGCATACACACCTAGCTCAAAAAGGCCACCTAAGCGCAGGAGCCCTGGCTCGCGGAAGACGAGCTGATCTCCGACGTTGAATTTTTCGAAATTGGGCACACAGCACTCCAAAACCCAAGAGGCGAATCGGGTCGTCTTCGACGCAGCTTCATCCCAAGCACTGTTAGCGATATACTGAATTTGAAACACAACCCACAGAAATAGGGAAACCACCACAGTCAACAATTGGCTGCGCGCGTATGATCCAATGAACATTACTAGAGAGATCAAGACTGCCGATCTAAATCCTTGAAGTATTGAAAAAACAATCACATCAAACCCTATCCATGATCCCGAGGCAAGGTTTAGCTGGCTGGATCTGTAAAGCATCACCGCCAACAATGTTGTAGCAGTGAGTGCCAAAAATGAGCAAACGACTACGAAGGCTCCTAAGGCTTTTCCCAATACGAACGAGCTTCGGGAAATCGGACGGGCCAACAGCGTGTGTACTGTGCGTTGATCTAACTCCGAAAAATACAACTGGGCCGTCGCAAAAATACTCAATATCGCCCCCAAAAAGGTCATCGAGCCAAAACCAAAATCGACGATAAACTTCAGCTCATCCTTGCCGAAATCCAACTGTTGAAACAAAAGGCTCCCAGACACGACCGCGACACTACTCACCGACAAGGCTAGGACCAAGCGCTGACGGCTTGCCTCTCGAATGGTATTTAGAGCAATTATCCAAAGAGCATTCATGAATTTTCATCTCCTGTGGAAATTGAATCTAATTTTTTGATACGATCCACGAATGCCTCAGATAAGCTCTGTCCAACCTGGCGGTTAGATGAGATCCATTGAAACCCTGCAGATTCGAGAGCGTCGCGAGCTGCAATTTCGGTATCCTCCTGATCACTCGATACCTGGAAAGACCAAATATTTCCAGATTGCGTCAGATCTGTCGCGATTCCGTGAAAGACCGGCGTTCCTTGGTATAACATCAGGAGATCGTCGCACAATCCCTCAATTTCCGACAGGAGGTGCGAGCATAGAATAATCGTTTTCCCTGACTCCTTGAGGGTTCGTATCATTTTGGCAATCTCAACAGTACCTAGGGGATCGACTCCGGCGGTGGGCTCATCCAAAATGATCAAATCTGGATCGTGGACCAGGGCCTGCGCGAGTCCAATGCGCTGCAACATTCCCTTAGAGTAGGTACCCACGCGACGATTCGAAGCGGAGGAGAGACCTACCTGGTCTACCACAGCATCGACCCGCTCAATGAGCGTTTTGTTTTTGAGCCCAGAAAGCTTCCCCATCATCCGAACGCACTCCTTTCCCGTCAAAAACCGATAAAAGTAGGGGGCTTCAGGCAAATATCCGATATGTTTTCGGGTGACTCGGTTTGAGGGATCGCCTCCCTGCACGCGGACCTGGCCGGAGGTGGGCTTCAGAAGACCCAGGATCATTTTGATGGTTGTCGACTTCCCAGAGCCGTTGGGTCCTAACAATCCAAGAACCCGACCCTTCCCGGCTGTAAACGAGAGATTATCGACGGCCCGCACCCGGTAGCCTTTGAGTTCAAGCGGAAAATCTCTTACCAACTCTTCAGCGACAATCACTGGTTCTGAGGGATCGTTCATGCTCCGCTAGATGATTTCAAATCCCCGGTATCCGACCACTTCCATAGGTTCGGAGGGATTGATCTCATGAATATAGGAACGCATTTGATCTGAGATTTCACCAATAAAGGGCTCGACCTCTCGCTCGTCACCTTCGGCTATTAAATGAACGCGACCATCCGCGAGGTTTTGAACCGTCCCCGAGACCTCAAATTCGGTAGCGATCTGCCGACATGTATATCGAAAACCGACACCTTGAACACGCCCGGAAAACCAAACTTCTTTCCGAATCTGCTTTCTAATTGTGCTCACCTCCCAAATCTACAGTCACCCAATCAACCAAATCGAGTTTTTTATAAAAATTAACACCACCTTTGCAAAGCCGGCACAGCTCAGGCTTAAACTCCAAAACCGTTCATTTCTTTAATATATAAGTTGCTTTCAGCCTTCATGTGGGCAACTTTTCAACCAGCAGCCAATGGCAAATTACGAATCTGAAAACTTCTTCGACGGAGATTGGGACGACAAAGGCGATATCGCCTGGAATGAGTATGATTGGGCGCGCTACCTGAAGCGATGCGACGCAGAGACTGTAAAATTTAGAGACACCTACAAACGACTCATCACCCAGCCAGATAGGTTAGACGAGGCGGCTAGGAAAATGGGATGGGATCGCGAAGATTGGTCCGCAACTATCGAAGATGAAGGGGAGGAGTCTTCCGATTCGGATAATTACCTGTTGCCAGATTTCACGGAGATGTCCCAGGAGCCGCAGCGCCCAGAACCATCTGGCAGCGAAGAAGGTGACCCATACAGCGCGCAGCGTCATCCGGTTTTTGTAGTCACGCGCTCCCTGGCCCTTGATGTAGAAATGTTTTTCATGCGACTCATCTCCAGGCCGGAGTTGCGTATCCCTGCTGGCTTGGCTTGGGAGTCTGCCTCGGCGCTGAAAAGTCTCGAAATGCACGTCGGCATGGCAGTCAACTCCCTAGACCTTGGCGACTTTGCCCTCGCGATTTGCTATTTCAAACGCTGTTTCTCGAATCTGAATGCATTGCTTTCTGCGACATCGCGTCTGAGTGAGTTCCTTCCTCCCAGACTATGTGAGCCCTTCTTGGAGCATGTGAATATTCGTCTATTTGATCTGCGCGAGGTGTGGCTCCGCGTCATCACTGAATGTCGCGAAGAGAGCAATCACAACTTTGGAGACGAATCCCCGGACGAAGGCGTTTAGAAAACGCCGCACCGGGTTTTGCCGATTACGCTACTGGTTCATCAAACCTGAGCCAATGCGCCCCTCTTGCGTAGGTGATTTGCAGGCTTACTTACCTTCAATGGTCGAAGGTTTATCGACAAGCACCTGAGCATAGTCCGCTCTAGGAAATCCTTGGAAAGTTTAAGCAAGATTCGGGTGTCGAGGAATTAGTTCCTCGTATATAGTTGAGC
>JBCCBL010000215.1:0-5359 GCA_039034055.1 Verrucomicrobiota bacterium
GAACGCTACCCTACTTATCAAAGACCAAAAAGTTGTCGACACGCTTACAAAAAATGAGCGCGAAGGTGCTGAAGTGATCGATGCATCTGGGCTCCTGGTAACACCAGGCTTGATCGACATCCATGTCCATTTCCGTGAACCCGGGCAGACGCACAAAGAAGATATCGAATCGGGTTCCTATGCCGCCGCAGCTGGTGGATTCACGACGGTCGTGTGCATGCCGAATACGACTCCCGTCTGCGACTCCGCAGGAACCATCCGGCAGATTCAAGAAAGCATCAAGAACGGAGCGATCATCAACGTCTACACTACCGGATGCCTCACCAAGGGTATGGCCGGCAAACAGATGGCTCCAATCGGAGCTTTGGCCAAGGCTGGGGTCGTCGCAGTCACCGACGACGGGAAATGCGTGCAAGATAACGAATTGATGCGCTCCGTGCTTACCTACGCAAAAATGTTCGATCTGCCGATCATGGATCACTGCCAGGATGAGGCCCTAACCCGTGGCGCAGTCATGAATGAAGGGGACATGTCGACCAAATTGGGGCTCACGGGCTGGCCCAAGGAAGCCGAGGATATCATTGTCGCTCGCAACGCAATACTCTCCAAGACGACAGGAGCCCGGGTACACTGCCAGCATTTGTCCAGCAAAGCCTCCGTTGAAATCATTCGCCGAGCTAAGGACGATGGCATCAACATTACTGGAGAAGCATCCCCTCACCACATCAGCCTCGAAGATAAGGCATTAGAGGACTACAACACTTCTTTCAAAATGAATCCACCGCTCCGGACTGCGGAGGATCGTGAGGCTCTGATCGCAGGCTTATTGGACGGCACCATCGACTGCATCGCAACCGATCACGCGCCTCACGCGGACTACGAGAAAGCAGTTGAGTTTACAAATGCGCCGTTCGGTATCATCGGCCTGGAGACATCCTTCGCGGTCAGTCATGAAACCTTGGTAGCATCGGGGCGTTGCTCCATTTCTGACCTAATCGCTTTGATGACCTACAAAGGAGCATCACTGATCAATTTGGACCGCGGCCATCTCAGTACTGGAGCAGTTGCTGATGTAACATTGATCAATCCAACCGAGAGGTGGACCGTAAGCCGGGAAACCCTCCTTGGCAAATCAACCAATACCCCTTGGCTTGGAAAAACCCTCACTGGGAGAATCCGAGCTACTATTGTAGCCGGTAAGACAGTCTACAAAGACGGATTCTTTCTTTAGAAAGGCCCGATTAAATGAATTCAGAGCAAATGATGATCACCATTTGGGTGAGCTTTCTCCTGGCATGTAGCGCAATTGCGTGGCTCGCTTCGAAGAACGTTTTACGAAACAAAATCTCGCCGCCGAGTCTGAACATTTCGATCTTCGACTATTTGGTGTTTCTCTGGGTCCTTCTGATGTTATTTGTCGGAGTCCAGACCTTGATCCAATTCATGATTTTGGGTGGCGAATCAAGCGAAGAAATCGCCTCATTGAGTTCAGATGAATGGGAATTGGTCTTGGGGAGCCTAAGCCTTCAAATCCCTTTTCTGGGGGTGATGCTACTTGCATATTCCGTTCGCAAATTACCTTTCTTTCATGCCGATGTTAACCATGCTCCGGTTTCGATTTTTAAAGAGATATTCTTTGGATTTAGAATATTCATCATGTGCCTACCAATTATTTGGGGAGTATCCAGCATTTGGAAGGTGGCCGTCGAAGCCGTTTATGGGCTATTTTCAGATGATGAACTTCAAGTTCAACAAATCGTCAGCACCGTTAGCGAAAGCACCGAGCTGTTTCCCATTATCACCCTCACCCTCTTGGGAATCATCATGGCTCCCATCGCCGAAGAACTGTTCTTCCGAGGCAGTGTCTATCGCTTTATCAAAGCAACTTTAGGAGCCTCTCAAGGAATCATCTGGAGTGCCCTCATTTTTGCATGTGTCCATTGGAACTTGCGAGCGCTGCTCCCTCTATTTCTGGTCGGCGTTTGCCTGGCCTGGGTCTATGAACGCCGGGGGAATATTTGGGCACCCATCGCATTTCACATGGCCTTCAACGCCCAGAGCTTTGTCCTGATCTATATTCTGCGAAGCGAATTATAGAGACCGCGTGGCCTAATCGTTACCACGCATTCAAAATTGCCGGCAGCTTTCACTTGCACCAGGAACGCGGAGGCCGCATCTTCGAGTCTGGCATTTTTTCTCGTGGAGAAACTCGAAATCCAACTCAAAATTCCTGACCTCTGGCAACAAGAGGCGCTCAGGCATCTGAAGGACGGTTGCGATGTCGTTGTGGACGCTCCAACCGGGGCAGGTAAGACTTACGTCTTTGAGCTTTTGGTTGAGGATGGTCTATCAGGCCAGGCAATTTATACCGTTCCGACCCGGGCACTCGCCAACGATAAATATCAAGAATGGAAAGCCGCCGGAATGAATGTCGGCATCATGACCGGAGACCTTGCCGACAACACCGACGCTCCGGTCGTCGTGGCAACGCTCGAGACCCAACGAGATCGCTTGATTCACGGCGATGGTCCTGCGCTCCTCGTTATCGACGAATATCAGATGATCGGGGACCGCAATCGTGGGGTGAACTATGAGGTGGCTATCGCCATCACACCACCCACCACGCAATTGCTATTGTTCAGTGGCAGTGTCGGAAACCCTAAAAAAGTGATCCGATGGTTTCAGAAAATTGATCGGGACGCTCGACTGGTATCCACCAAACACCGCCCTATCCCGCAGGATGAGATCTTTTTCGATGCCCTACCCGATCTCGCACCTCGCACTATTCGAGGATTTTGGCCACGCCGTATTGCAAAAGCCATCGCAAGTGATTTAGCACCAATCTTAATTTTCTGTCCTCATCGCAAAGCCGCCGAAGATCTGGCCAAAGACCTGGCTAATCAACTGCCCGAAGCCGCGCCCCTCATCCTGACATCTGAACAAAAACTTCTAGCAGGACCCGAGCTTACTCGAATGCTCAAGAATCGAATCGCCTTTCATCATAGTGGGCTTTCTTATCATCAACGCGCTGGTCTGATCGAACCCCTCGCGAAGAAAGGACAACTGCGAGTCGTCGTCGCCACCAACGGTCTCGGTGCGGGTGTTAATTTTTGCATGCGCTCCGTCGCGATCACGACACGCGAATACCGAGTTGGCGAAAAGTCTGTCAATCTCCGACCTGATGAACTCTTGCAGATGTTTGGCCGCGCCGGTCGCCGCGGTATGGATGATCGAGGTTATGTTCTCACTGCCTCGGGCAAGCCCCGTCTCACCGAAGCCGTCCCCCTCCATCTAAGGCGGCGCAACCAAGTCGACTGGGCCGTATTTTTGCATTTGATGACGCGCGCTCGAGAAAAAGGAATTAAGCCTTACAAAGAAACCCAACGCGTTACCGAAAGGCTGTTTTCCGACCAGCGAATCCCGCTAGGACTCGTCGAGTTTATTGCAAATCACAAACATGCTCGGCCCGATGAAGGATCTGAAATGGCCGAGGCAGAAGCAGCAGAATCCCATCTAGAACGAAGATCGGTGATCGAAATACTCAATACAAAAGGCACTTGGGAACGGCGGCGTGCACCGATAAAAGCGCGCCTCAAAGAAACGCGATTTTTGGATAAAGACCAATGGATCCCGGCGCTCCAGTCATCAAAAACGCTATCCGGCATAAACATTGGAATGCCAACCAAAATTCGCAAAGGAAAGCATCCCGTCTATGGCCGAATCTTGCCAGTCGCTCAGGTCAATTACGATCAAGGTCCCCATGCACTGGTGCTTCATGCAAAGTTTCGCAAGACCCTGTCATCTTATTTTAGCAAAACGCGCAATCGCACCATTCACCCTCCAAAAAGATGGGAGCTGAATGCATTTGAAAAGGAAATATTACCCATCATGCCAGCCCTCACCAACGGTGGGCGCGCTGTTGGCTACGACGAAAAAAACGGAGTATTGTATGTAACCCTTGACTACAGCGAAGCCTATATTTTCGCATGGAAGGATGCTGCCGGAGTCCTCCTGATCAATCCGACCATGCGTAAGCGCATCCACGCCTCTCTCGATGAGTTAAGGCTACCAAAGAAATCGCCTGATTCCCGCAGCGTGCCCCAGAAAACTCGAGCTGGCGAAAATGAAGAAACCCGTAACAACCTCAGCCCCGCTCAAATCTGGTTCCGACTCAAGCTTATCGACAACCAAGCGCGACCGACCATCCGCGGCACCATAGCGAGTTTCTTCCAACACGGAGAGGGCCTTGCCATCGCAGCAGCACTTGAGGATCCTTCATTCACCTACGAGGATCTCATTTATGAAATCGCCAATATTCGCGCAGGACACCGTTTCGATGCCTTGGCCAACACCTCAGACCGCATGCGTTTTGTCTGCCGGGAAGCCTTCCGATCCGCGACCTATGAGGGCTACTTAAATAAAGGCCTACCCATCGAATATGGCGACGGAGCCGCTGAAGTGATGCGTGAACTTACCGCCAAGGCCACCAGTAAACCGAACAGCTTTAGCGAAATTCTCAGCCCCGGAGACATTGAACGCGCGCACCTAGAATGGCGAAGTATGCTCTTTCACATCGCCCACGCTCCCGAATTTGAATGGGAGCGGTGGACCGGTTTTCAGAAAGCGGTTGATGCTTTCATTGCCCGGTATCTCTTCGCCGCTAAGCGAGAAGAACCGCCTCCCCTTACAGCTGCCCAGAGTGTCCGCCCCTTTGATAATGATTCCGGGCTATTCTAGAGCACATTGATTCAACCATTTCACCCCATCGAAACAGCGGGGAGGCGAATTAAACCATTATCCCGCTAGGCAATCCATATTCTTGCCTTTCTAACGAAAACTCCTGAGTTTCAAAAACATGGACTTGGAGAGCCCTAAGAAAATCGCCGTTGTCAATGGACCCAATTTAAATTGGTTGGGGCAGCGCGAACCTGAGATTTACGGAAAAACGACTCTTGATGAGCTGGAGCAAAGCTTGAAGCAATTCGGCTCTGGATTAGGCCTCATCGTCGACTGTTTTCAGTCCAATTCGGAGGGCACTCTCGTCGACTATTTGTATCAATTCAAACAGCAAGGTGGGCAAGGTGTTGTGATCAATGGAGCCGCGTTCACCCATACCAGCGTCGCTTTGAGAGACTGCCTGGCCGGGATCGAACTTCCCGCGATCGAGGTCCATATTTCAAATATCTACAAGCGCGAATCGTTCCGCAAGACGAGCTATACAGCACCCATTTGTCTCGGTGTGATCACCGGGCTTGGCACCGCAGGCTATCGCTACGCACTCGAACACCTCGCGAAGGAGCTTTGAAGCCAACCGACATCTTCTCGGCAAGGTCTGCTTTGATGTTGTAAATCGAAACTC
>JBCCBL010000216.1:0-5296 GCA_039034055.1 Verrucomicrobiota bacterium
ACAAGATCGATGATGCCGGGGAGCACTGCGTTTCCTGCAATACAGCGTGCTTTGTCAGTTTCGCACGCATCGACATTGGGCTTTCCTGTGTAGCCCGCGCAGTTGATGATGAATTCGGGTTTTTCCTTTTTCAACCAGGCGCGTAGGCTCGATTCGTCAGAATAATTGATGTCACTCCGCGCAATAGAACGGTAGGCGAGGCCTTTGGATTCAAGGTGTTGGCAGAATGCTTGTCCGACATAGCCGGATCCCCCAAAGATAAAAATCATCCGAGGATGGAGTCTATCCTCAAGGGCTAGGGCAAGTATTTTTGCATGCTTTGTTTCGAGTCCCGACCGAAGAAGGGTTCAGTCGAATCAAAAATTTAACCGAGGAATTTGTGCACTTGAAATTGTTGACTCGGTCGGCATGACTATTCGATTCGGATTTTTATCATTTTATCAATCTAGCTAAAAGATGTCAGACGAAACAAAAAATTTAGAGGAAGAGTCCACCAGCTCCGCTGAATCTCCAGAGGTTGCAAACTCCGCGAACGACGAATCCGCTGAGGCTGGCGAGGTTGTGGAGGAAGCGGCTCTGGAGCAGAGAGTGGCTGACGCAGAAGCGCGAGCAGCCGATTATCAGAATCGGTTTTTGAGAGCGGCGGCCGACCATGAGAATTACCGCAAGCGAATGGCGCGTGAGAAGGATGAACTGCGGAAGTTTGCCAAGAGTGATCTGATCAGCGATTTGCTGCCGGCTTTGGATAATTTGAAATTAGGCCTCCAGGGAGCAGAACAATATCAAGGTGAAGATGCGAAACAAGTCGCCTTTGGTTTCGAAATGGTTGTGAAGCAGATTAAGGACATTTTGGGCGAGTCGGGTCTTGTCGAGTTGGATCCTGTCGGTGTTGCCTTTGACCCAAATCTTCACGAAGCTACTTCGAACCAACCTTCAGAGGAATATGGTGAGGGGATCGTGGCTCAAACATTGAGAGTTGGTTATACTCTTAATGAACGTTTGTTGCGTCCAGCAACGGTCATTGTATCGAGCGGTAAGTCTGAGTGAATCTTAGCGTCTATCCCTCAAACTTAATTTAGAACTATTTCGCAATCTCATGGCCCAGGAAGACTTTTACGATTTGCTCGGTGTTTCGAAGGATGCCTCTCCGGAGGATATGAAGCGCGCCTACCGCAAGCTCGCGGTCAAATATCACCCGGACAAAAATCCGGGAGATGCCACTGCAGAAGAGAAATTTAAGCAGATTTCCGAGGCATATGACATCTTGAAAGATCCAGAAAAGCGTGCTGCTTATGACCGCTACGGGCACGCTGCCTTCCAACAGGGAGGGATGGGCAATGCAGGGGGTGGCGCGGGTCATGACCCATTTGATATCTTTCGTGAAGTCTTCAGTGGAGGCGGCAGCGGGGGCGGAGGCATTTTCGATGAGTTCTTTGGTGGAGGCGGCGGAGGTCGAGGAAATGAAGGAGGCGCTGACTTAAGATATGATTTAGAAATCACCTTGGAGGAGGCTGCAAAAGGCAGCGAAAGGGAGATTCGCTATCGGCGCAACGTGACCTGTTCTGATTGCGGTGGTACCGGCGCGACTGCTGGAGCTAAGGCCGCACGTTGTCCAGATTGCGGGGGTACCGGACAAGTCACAACCTCTCGAGGATTTATTCAGTTCCGTCAGGTCTGCCCGCGTTGTCAGGGATCCGGTCAAATAATTGACAACCCTTGTCGGACCTGCAACGGGGAGGGGCGTCTTCAGGATACGAGCACCGTGAAGGTAAAGATCCCGGCGGGTGTCGAAACGGGCTCGCGTTTGAGATCTTCTGGAAAAGGTGAAGCGGGACCGCGCGGAGGGCCTTCAGGAGATTTGTATATTATCATTCACGTCTCCGAGCATGAGATCTTCGAGCGAAACGGAGATGATTTGTATACAGAGATACCAATCAAATTTACAGTTTCTGCCTTGGGAGGCACCATTGACGTCCCCACGCTTTTCGGAAAGGGCAACCTGAAAATACCCGAGGGCACCCAGTCGGGAACGACCTTCCGCTTACGCAATCAGGGAATGCCAAGTCTTCGAGGCGGACCGAAGGGTGACTTGTTGGTACGTGTTACGATCGAGGTTCCCAAGAAACTGAGTCGCGAGCAGAAGAAGGCTCTTGAAGACTTTGCTCAGGCATGTGGCGATGCGGCAAATCCAGTCGAAGAGGGGTTTTTCGAAAAAGCTAAGAAATTCTTCGATTAATCAATTCTCAAGGAGGCCTGATGCGGATCACGGAGATTTTCTGGGCTTTCTTAAAATTGGGTTGTTTGGCCTTTGGGGGGCCGTCTGCGCATCTGGCTTATTTTGAGGAGGCGTTCGTCAGAAGGAGGCAGTGGTTGAGCGCTTCGGAATTTGCGGAAATCTTAGCACTTTGCCAGTTTTTGCCGGGACCGGGTAGCAGCCAGGTTGGTTTCGCCTTGGGTCTTTTGCGTGGCGGGGTTCCGGGCGCTTTTGCCGCATGGCTTGGATTCACCCTTCCGGCGACTGTCATAATGATCGGTTTCGCATACGGTATAGCGGCATTTGGTGATTTTGCTGAGGCAGGTTGGATTTCTGGATTGCTCGTCGCTGCGATGGCTGTCGTTGCAAACGCGGTTGTCAATATGGGCCGGAAATTGTGCACCGATATTTGGACCTTAAGCTTGGCGATGGGTGCCGCGATCCTCCTATCGGTTGTATCAGATGCGCGGCTACAGTTACTCGTTATCTTATCTGGGGGATTGTTTGGGGCCGTGTTTTTGAGACACCCTAAACCATTCGCCACTGAGGTTGAGGGCCGGGTCTGGGTCCGAAATAGACGCTTGGGAATGGTATGTCTCGCTGGCTTTTTTATCTTTCTACTTGGACTTCCAGTTTTGGCTCAGAATTTCGAATCAGAATTAATGGGTGTGGCCGATGCCTTTTACCGAGCGGGTTCTTTGGTGTTTGGCGGAGGGCATGTGGTGTTACCGCTCCTAGATGGCTTCACGGTACAGCGTGGTTGGCTTGAAGAGGAAGCATTTTTGGCGGGGTATGGAGCCGCTCAGGCTATTCCGGGTCCACTATTCGCCTACACAGCCTATCTAGGAGCGAGTATGCAGGTGGGTTTAGGCGGTGTTTGGGGAGGTCTCTACGCACTCGTATTTACTTATCTACCCGCGTGGCTCTTGGTGCTTGGGGTGCTTCCGACTTGGGTGCGCTGGCGGGACAGCGCGCTTTTGCAATCGGCCCTACGAGGAGTGAATGCGGTTGTCGTCGGCGTCTTGATGGCAGCTTTGTATGATCCTGTTATCATTAGCGGTGCTCAATCCTTACTCCATATTACAATCGGATTTGTTGCATTTTACGCGCTTCAGTTTAGGAAAGCAGCCCCATTACTGGTTGTACTGATTTGTGGGATTTTGGGCCAGTCTCTGTTATAAATTGATTTTCCACCGGTGCGCACGATATCGATTCCGCTCTGCACAAAATCGCAGCAGATTTTATGAAGATAGGTGCTGTCATCTAGGTTGTGCCTAAAAAGGGACTGAGATAAATTTGTTGACAGATTTTGAGAGAAGAGAGGACTGCCGGGTTGGGTCGATAGAGTTGAGGTTGACGCTGGAATGGGGTCTCCTTTCAGGGCCCTGATGCAGTATCGGAAGCGGGGGTTTTGGGTGTCGTTTACCCAGTCATCTGCTTCAATTTCTGTTCTAAAAGAATGGCATCTTCATTGGTATCGACTCCAAAACCGGGGGTGCGAGTGATGCCTACTTGAATATGATATCCGTTTTCTAGAGCTCGGAGCTGTTCGAGTTTTTCGATTTTCTCAAGAGTTCCCTGGGGCAATTGGGTGAAGGCTTTGAGAAATTTAGCGGTATATGCGTACATGCCTAGATGGAGTAGGGTATTCTCTGAGTTTTCTGGAAGATCCGTTTCCCTTGGATGAGGAATGGGAGCTCTCGAGAAGTAAAGGGCCTGACCCTCTATTCCAGTGACAACTTTGACCCTGTTGGGATTCTTAAAGTCCTCTTGGTTCTCAAATCGATGGGCCAGGGTTCCCATGTCTGCTCCATTTGCCATTAAGCTATAGAGGTGTTTGACATGCTCGACGCCCGTCAGAGGTTCGTCGGCTTGAATGTTTATGACAATTTCTGCTTTCACTGATAGATTTGCCTCAGCAATTCGATCAGTGCCGCTGGGATGGATGTTGGTGAGGATGGCTCGGTGACCTGCTTTTTCTAATACATCTTTGAGTTCTTCGTCCTCTACCGCAAAGAATACCGGCCACCCGATGTCCGACTTTGATAGATTGTCTGCAGTCCA
Organism: Verrucomicrobiota bacterium; assembly: GCA_039034055.1. GTDB lineage: Bacteria > Verrucomicrobiota > Verrucomicrobiia > Opitutales > JABSRG01 > JBCCBL01. The sequence goes on from JBCCBL010000216.1 coordinate 4,319, forward strand.
AAGAATGAGTGGTTTGCCATTAATTGGGTGTAGTAGTTTTCTCGGAAATCTTTGTGATGATAATCGAGCAGGTATGATTAGGGCGCATGGGATCATCTTCTGAAACTTTAAGAAAATTGGTCGAGTTTGCGGATCAGTGTTTTCATGGATGGAGGTCTTGGGAAGCGTATCTCGAATTCACCAGCATGCCTAGACTTTAGAAATCCCATTCGGGCGTTCAAACCAGACCAGAGCGGTGTGGATGCATGATCTCTTTTGGAAATGTGTCTTTTTTTTAGATCGAGAAGAGATATGCCTTTGTCGGCTCCGTAAAGCGATTCTCCCAAAATTGTCAGGCCGCACTCTTGGGCGTGTAGGCGAATTTGATGGCCTCTCGCTCTCCTTGTAGTAGCGGTCCATAACGCGACCTGAGCCTCTGGCCACTGCTTTATTTTCAGAAATGTGGTCTCGGATTTCTTGCCAGTGCTAGTCGATACTACGTAGCGACGGGGATCTTGAAGGTGCCGGGCAATGGGTAAATTAACTGAGAATTCCTCTCCTGAATTTGTATGATCGCGGGCTAGGAATTCGTATTCGAACAAGAAGTATCCCGAACCGTAGTCATTGCGAAAGGCTTCGAGCTTTTTATCATTGAGGGCCCAGAGCCCAAATCCATGCATTTCGGCGTCGATTGAGAAAATGGACTTAGGGCGATAATCCGACCGAAACCCCGATCTGTCGAGTGACGGCCGCGCCTCGCGGATTTTTGCCTGAATGGCATTTTCAATATTTATCGGTGAAGTGTTTTCCGGTTCTGATATTGGCCTGATGCTAAGCTGCTGAGGCTTTTCGATAGCGATCCATTCACCTTTTTCAAAGATGGTTTCCAGCTTAACGGGCTGATGGCCAAGGAGCGGGGGCGCAAATCCGATAAATCCGTTTTCGATGATCGGCAAATCTTGCAAATTTTTAAAACCCTCTGGCTATTTGGCTAGAGGG
>JBCCBL010000217.1:0-5279 GCA_039034055.1 Verrucomicrobiota bacterium
AATTGACTGCGTAAAATTTCGTAGATTCTCCCTCGCGGTTGCGTATGCCTGTTTTTGCTCTGATTTCGGCGTGTAAGCCTGCGGGTTTCGGATGGTCTCGATTCTGGTCGAGCCGGAATTCATGAACCCGTGCGATTCGCCTAAAGATCTACCAACGCGCTTCTATTAGGATCTGAACCGACCCACATCGGAGCCGCGTCTCGGTCTTCTACCGAATCAGTCCAGGAAATCTGGCCTTCTCTGGAATAGCACTGCAGGCGGCTGCATCAGGGTGAGGAAAATCAAAGTGCCCTCGAAGCCGGGGACCCCTAGGCGCTCTTCACGCTCGGCTGCGGCCATGTAGTCAAACATTACGCTGACAATCATGGTGAACACGAATGCCACGCACCCGAGGGCAAGAATCGCGAAACATGGTTTCCACGCTTTTGGCGATCGGATACGATTATAGGGAAGCATCAGCAGCACACCCAGGCATGCGATGAAGAGTGCGCGTGCGAAGTGGGCGGTGCCGGCAACCTCACCGAGTTGGAGATAGCTGGCGGGACCCCATATCAAGTAAAATACCCCAAGGAGGGCCCCAAAACGCCGCGCCCATGTGACTCCTGGGTTCACTTCAAGTTGCTCTATAGCCGATGCGTCTGTGCTCACTCCTCACAAGAGACCTAAAGCGCTTGCGAGTGCAAGACGGAGATTTAAAAAGCATTTTTGGGAAAAATGAGAGGCTGTGAATAAGTGAACAAAAAATCACTGTCTTAAGCTTGCATTTACTGAGGAGCCACGCAATCTGACTGAAACTTTATATTATGGCTGCCAAAACTTCCCTCAAAAAATCGGTATCATCCGCGCCTGACAAGGCCCTAGATCTTGCGTTCTCGAGTATAAACAAGCAATTCGGTGAGGGTGCCTTGATGCGGTTGGGGGATGCGTCGAAGATGGAAGTGGATTGCGTTTCCACCGGATCGATTGCGTTGGATCTTGCCTTGGGTGGGCGTGGCTTGCCGCGGGGCCGCATCTGCGAAATCTATGGTCCTGAGAGTTCCGGTAAGACGACCTTTTGTCTGAGCTTGATTGCTGAAGCTCAGAAGCAAGGCGGGACTGCAGTGTTTATCGATGTCGAGCACGCTCTGGACCCACGTTATGCTAGAACTGTGGGTGTTGATGTAGAAAATCTGATGGTGGCTCAACCGGAGTGTGGCGAAGATGCTTTGAATATTGCAGAGCAATTGATCCGCTCCGGCGCAGTGGATGTCGTGGTGGTCGACTCGGTGGCAGCTTTGGTTTCGAAAACTGAACTCGAAGGTCAGATGGGTGATACAACGGTCGGCCTTCAAGCGCGCATGATGAGCCAGGCCATGCGACGCCTCACTGGGGCAATCAGCAAAACGAGCTGCGTCTGTTTGTTCACAAACCAGATTCGGGAAAAAATTGGAGTCATGTTTGGCAATCCAGAGACCCAACCCGGAGGCCGTGCCCTCAAATTCTTCTCATCGGTGCGCATGGATATTCGCCGAATTGGACAAATCAAAGAGCCGTCTGGTAAGGTCGTTGGCAATCGAACGCGGCTAAAGGTCGTAAAAAACAAGATCGCCCCACCCTTCACGGAATGCGAATTCGACATCATGTATAGTGAAGGCATCTCGCAAACGGGCTCGATTCTTGATCTAGGCTTGGAACATAAGATTCTTGATAAGAAGGGAGCCTGGATTTCTTACAATGGCTCACTGGTTGGCCAGGGTCGTGAACAAGCCAAGACGTATCTTTTTGAAAATCAAGATGTTATGCATGAACTCAAAGTAGCTATCCTAGAAAAAGTGAACGTTTCGGTCGGAAAAGTCTTGGCTCAGAACGATGATGCAGATGTAGGTTCTGATGGGTAAATGCCCATTTTTTGAATCTTATTTGATGCCTTAATGTTTTTAATCAATAATGTGGGTCCATTGCGATGATCCTCCATGTTTACAATTCGCGGTGGATTTACGAATTTAGACGCTTGCGCTCGGTTTATCTGGAGGCAGGTGCCGAAGCGATTTCGCGAGTGGAGCATATTGGAAGCACAGCCATTCCAGGTATGATTGCCAAACCGATCCTCGATATAGATATCGTCATCTCGTCGATGGCAGATTTTGAGAAAATGACTGCGGTCCTTGAGTATTTGGGATATCGTCATCGTGGGGACTTAGGCATCGCGGGACGCGAGTCCTTCAAGGCGATTCATCACGAGGCGCCCCACTTTGGCGAAACACGCAACTGGATGCGCCATAACGTGTATGTCTGTCCAGAAGGCAGTCCCGAATTGGAAAGGCATATTGCCTTTCGGAACGCCCTCAGAATAAATCGAGAATACAGGTTTGAATATGTTTCGATAAAGAGGGATATCGAGATGCGGTCAGGCGGAAGCCGTCGAAAATATCTTGAATTGAAAGAGAACGAAGGCATCTGCTCAGCCTTTGTCAGGAAAGTATTGATCCACACAAGTGAGTTCGCAAAGCGCTTGCAGTAGAACGTACCGGAAATGCGCAATTCACCCATATCGCCGCATTCGTTGAAATCTCGCCACATGGTGTTTGCATTTTCAATACTGAGAGTTGGTAGCATAAGATTTTGAAGATTCAGTCCATCGTCGTCGGATATTTATTTAAGCGATAGGGCTATAAGAGCTTCCCATGAATCAGAGCGAATGTTCATTGGTGTATTGCCGTAACACTGCGGAATGATCGCTTGTTCCACGTGGAACATCTCGAATTTGACCTTTAGATCGCCCTTGCCTCCCTCCCCTTTCAATTATGCTGTATCGGATGGATTTCGAGGACACGATTGTTGCGATGGCGACTCCTTTTGGCGAATCTGCTTTGGCAGTGATTCGCCTCTCGGGTCCGGCGGTGCCAGAAATCATCAAATCTGTGTTTCAGAAGACTCTGATTATAAGGAAGGCGACCTTTGCGCCATACATCAGTGTTGATCAAGAGGTGCTGGATGAAGTGGTCGCCACTTACTACCAAGCGCCGGCCTCCTATACGGGGCAGGCCCTTCTCGAGTTATCCTGCCACGGAAGCCCTTTCGTTGCGCGAAGGATTATTGATGATTGTTTGAAACGTGGATGTCGCTCTGCGGAACCTGGAGAATTCACGCAGAGGTCGTTTAAGAATGGCAAAATGGATTTGAGCCAAGCTGAGGCGGTGATTGAATTAATCCACGCACGGAGCGAATCGGCACGTAAAGTCGCCTTGAATCAAGTAGGTGGATTGGTTTCGCGGACGGTCAGCGAGTTGACTGATTCATTACTTCTAGCGTTAGCACAACTTGAGGCTTATATCGATTTCCCGGAAGAAGATTTGCCCCCGGAGGATTCGAAAGGACCTCTGCAACAGATTGTGCGATTGGGAGATCGACTGGAGTCATTGGCAAATACGAGCAAGTACCGGGCTCTATTCACCGAGGGAATTCGAACCGTCTTTGTCGGCGCTCCCAATGCGGGTAAGAGTAGTTTGTTAAACGCATTTGTGGGAGAGGAACGAGCGCTAGTGAGCGAGATTGAGGGAACGACTCGCGATTATATTCGAGAGGGCTTCAACTTGGGTCCATTCACAATTCAGATATTGGATACCGCTGGATTGCGTGAGGACAGCATTGACCAAGTTGAGCAGATGGGAATTGAGCGGACTCTCGAGCAAATTGCGTTGGCGGATTGTATCCTTTGGGTGATTGATGGAGAAGCTCCTAGTCTGAATCTTCCGGACAAAGTGCATTCCAAAATGGAGGAGGTGTTTTCCTATGTCCTTATCAATAAGGAAGATAGCAATGCGGTGAGGGTGGTAGATGTCGCTGATTTGAAGGTGCCAGTGTTTCGGGTTTCTGCGAAAACGGGCAGCGGATTGCCAGAGTTTTTGCAGAGTTGGCAAGAGGACTTGGAGGAGCGATTGCCAGATTACGGAAGCGAATCTGTGATTGTAAGTGCTCGGCATGAGGCGGCTCTGCGAGAATCGGCGTGTTGCTTGATGGAGGCTCGCACTAAACTGTTGAATGATGCTCCGGTTGAGCTGGCGGTGAGTGACCTTCGTGAGGCGATGGACGCTCTTGGTAAAATCGTTGGCAAGATCGACAATGAGCGTATGCTGGATCACCTGTTTAGCCACTTCTGCATTGGTAAATGAATCCTCCGATCCACTCCTTTTCTTATAATAACAAGCATCAACCCTATGATGTCGTTGTTTGTGGGGCGGGTCATGCCGGTTGTGAGGCTGCATTGGCCGCTGCACGGATGGGCGCTCGGGTGCTTTTATTGAGTGGAAACATTGATACGGTTGCTCAGATGAGCTGCAATCCGGCGATCGGGGGTCAGGCGAAGGGCCATATGGTGCGAGAAATCGATGCGCTTGGAGGTGAAATGGGCATCAACACTGATATGACTGGGATTCAGTTCCGCCTGTTGAATGCCTCGAAGGGTCCGGCAGTCCAGGCGCCGCGTGCCCAGTGTGATAAAAAGGCTTATCAGTTTCGCATGAAGCACGCAATTGAGTTACAGGCCGGCTTGTTCCTCTTTCAGGCAATGGTGACGGGGCTGATCTATGAAAAGGGCCGAGTCATCGGGGTTGAGACGAATTTGGATCTCTCATTCTTTGGAAGAACGGTCGTGGTGACCACCGGCACTTTCTTGAGAGCCCTGATGCACGTAGGAAAGAACAAGAATGAGGGTGGGCGTATGGGTGACTTCAACGCGAAGGGTCGACGGGCGATCCCAAGGGCGTCATGATCTCGCACAAGAACGTGTGGCACAACATCAGAGACATCTTCGTGTCTGGACAGCGCTACGCGTTCAGCAAGCGCTTCGGAGACGACGCGACGCGGCGCCTCTTCGACCTCGACGACCCCTCGAACCGCGTCGTCGGCGTTTCTTGGCTGCCGCAGTATCATGACACCGGTGAGTCCCTTTCATGATGTGGACTGCGCGTCTCGCCGAGCATAATCGTCGTGCGCTCTGCGTCGTAGGCCTCGTGCTCATGCTCCTCGGACCGTTCCTGGCCGGCTACCGAATGGTCAACTTCTCGCCGCTCTCGTTCTTGGCGGACCCGCTCATGTGGCTGCGCGCGGTGTCCAAGTACCGCGCGATCTGGACGGCGGCGCCGGACTTCGCGTACAAACTCTGCTCGAAGCGCGCCGCGGGCGTCGGCGTAGGCGACGTCGATATGTACTGCCTCGCCAAACCGGCCCCAGGCGTGGGGGAGCGAACTGTCCCCGCCCCCCACCCCGACTTTAGCGAGGACATCTCCCACCACAGCAAC
>JBCCBL010000218.1:0-5253 GCA_039034055.1 Verrucomicrobiota bacterium
ATCTCGGACAATCCAGTAAAAACTTTATGAAAACGAATAAAACAGTCTTGGTAACCGGTTCGACAGGGGGAATCGGGCTCGAAATTTCGAAGATTCTCGCAGAAGCGGGATGGAATCTTATACTTTTGAATCGTTCTCCAGAAAAGGCAGAAAAACAGTTGGATGAGCTTAAGGGGTCGTTTCCCGATCAAGATTTCTACTCATATACCGCGAATTTGATGGATCTACCCGATGTGGCAAAAGCCATTGAAAAGATCGCATCTAATCATTCGGAGATCTCAGCGCTTTATAACGTAGCGGGTATATTGACAGATCGGCGCCTAACCAGTGAGCAGGGATATGAGGGTCACTATGCTGTCAATGTCCTCGCTCCCTACTTTATAACTCAGCGGCTGCGTAAACGATTGAGCGCAGCCTCAACTTCTAGTCGAAAGTCGGTTGTCGTGAACTTCGCCTCCTCGGCCATCATGTCAGTGAAAAAACTGGCGGTTTCTGAGCTGACAAACCCAAAAGAAATTGGGGGCTTGATGGGGGCTTATGCGAAGACGAAATTAGCGATCACCATTGTGAGCGAATTCTTAAATGAAGAATTATCGGATGAAGGTATCCTTACCCATGCGGTCGACCCAGGACCTACCAAGACTCCAATGACTGGCGGTGGGGATGGAATGCCTTGGATTGTGAGCTTGCTGCAACCGCTTCTGTTCAAGTCTCCAGAGGGGCAGGCGAAAAAAGCAGTATCCGCTGTAGACGCCGGGGTCAGCGAAGGTGCATCCGGTATTTACATCTCTGAAGGAAAGCGGAAAAAAGCTCCAGCGATCGTATCTGATAAAGAGATACAAATGGAATTAAGAAAGCTATTGGAGGACCAGATAGCAGAATTTTAATCGATAAACCAGAGCGCCAGGCCCACGGATAGGGAAGGACTGGGTCCCTGAAGGAGATTTTGAAAACGAGATGCAGAATTGGGAGGACCTCAAACTTGCCTACTTGGTAAGTCAGCAAGGCAGCGTCTCGGCGGCAGCAAGGGCGCTCAAAGTGCATCGTGCAACCATTATAAGGGCAATCGACTCGCTCGAGGAAAGCCTGGGTCAGCCCGTGTTTACGCGACACAACGGCAGCTATATCCCAACAGAAGAAGGTTGCAAAATTTTCATGGTCGCAAAGAACACGTTCGAGCAGTTAGAAAACCTTTCAGAGAGCATATCTCCGGACGCTTCAGCCTTAGAAGGTCCGGTGAAAATTACCACTTTTCATACCATTGGTCAGGTCTTTTTACCTACCGTAAAGGCATTCTTAGAGAAGCATCCGAAAGTCGAAATCCAGCTCCTTACGGTTGGTCTCGATAACGAAACCAAAATTAGCGAATACTTCAGCCCTCGTTCCGGCTTGTTGGATGCAGACATTGCGCTGTGGCCCGGACCTGAACCTGATTTCCCAGGCAAAATTGTCAAAATGTTTGGAACCGCTCAATTTGCGCTGTTCGCCACCGCCGAATATATACTCCGGCGAGGTATGCCCGAGTCCATAGAAGAACTGAAAACACATTCATTTGTGTGCAGGCCTGCTGAACCCATTATGAAGTTTGAGCACTGGTTGCGCGAAACGATTCCACAAGAACGCTTATCAGTGAAGGCGACCGACCCGACCATGATTCATAAAACTATCTTGAGTGGAATTTGTATTGGATTCTTGCCGACATATGCGCAAAATTATTACCCAGAACTCGTTCAAGTGATGGAATCGAGACCGGATTGGAATTTCCCGGTCTGGCTCGTTTTAAACGATCATACCTATCGCACTGAGAGGGTGAAAGCATTCTTGAAGCTCTTCGAAGAAGACAAGACCTTCAAAAAAGACGATTAGACTCTCTGGCATCGGCCTTTATGAATCACCCTTTCTCGTGGTTTCCATGCATCCCTGCATGGATCGATTTTTTGCGTGTTTAGCCTTCGATTACGATTCTGATTTTTATCGAAGTCCGCTTTAGGATTCTATTCCTCAATGCGTGTTAATAAATTGGTTACAATATCAACAAGAAATTTTTTTCTTGGATTGGTGAGCATGAAATCAATGAAGCTTCTGCGTATTATCATATTCATAGGGAGCATACCGACGAGAATCACCGGATTACTTCGCTGAAATCCTCATCGCGTTGAGCTATTTGGACTGCACCTGTCTAATTTCTGTTGAGCCGGATTTACAAATTCTATATATTCCCAAATGTCTTGGTATTTGTTAGATTTGCGGCGAGTAAATTGAAGCTCTCTGGCATCATCAACTCTAACCTGAATTAGTATGAAATACCGAGAAATGACTTGTTCGGTTGCTACCGACCTCACCTATTTGCTAGGTGTAAAATCCTGGAAATCATCCATCCAGATCCATAAAAAAATTGGACCTCGTCGCAAAACTAGGTGTTTCGGGGCACTCTCGATTTTCGCACTCACTGCTTCGCTCAACGGAGGGGTTGAATTACCGGATCCGTTTGCTCCGCCTACGCGGGCATGGCAACAGGGCGCTATTTACAAGAATCCGCTGCCAAAGAAGCCCGAACCGTTGATCCTGGCCGAGACCGAAGAAGAACGCGCTATCGCTGAGAGGATCGTTGAACTCTATAAGGTGTTCGAGACTAATCCGACCGATGAAACACTGAAGCCATACATCTCTGATATTTATATTCAGCACAGCAGTATGCTGCCCAACGGTCGCCAGCCCCTGTCGGCGCTTTTTGGAGGTTCTGCGGAAGAATGGCCGGTGAAGATTGATGTCCATCGCATCATAGTTAAGGACAATTTCGCCTTCGCACACGTGAATTTTCGGAACATGGATAATGATAATCCTCTCGATAAGGGCCTCGCAGCCGTGGACATCTACCTTTTTGATAAAGATGGCCGCGTGACTGAGCATTGGGATGTCATCCAGGCTGTGCCCTCGCATGCTCCCAATCCTAACGGGATGTTTGTTCAACTACACAAAGGAGAATAAAACCATGTGCTGCTCTAATCTGTTTCCTTCCGTGGCTTATTTGTGTGCCACTGTCTTCACGCTGGTCGCCTCTGCCGATGTGGCGCCACCCCCGCCTTCAGAGGATCAGGCTTTGAAGTTTTACGACCGTCAGAAAATAGATATTAGTAATCTCCGCGATTTCTACGAAGGTTGGATTATCGCCGATGCAATGATCCACGCGCCCGGTCTCCTTGATAGTGAAATTAAATGGAAACTCACGCTACGACAAATGATTCTATCGGGGAGCGGACACCATACCGCTCGGAGCGCCTATCAGCTTTCAAAAATGGGTGTGCCCTTAGAAGAAATTAAGGCGATATTTGATCCCAAATATACTGAGCAATTAGTGGATCCACGCCATCAGGCAGCGTTTACCTATATTGATGTTATGGGTCGTTATCCGATCACGGTCTCTGCGGATATTCATGCGCAGTTGCGGACCCATTACCCGGACCGTGCTATCGCGGAGCTGATGCAGCTGGGAGCCATCAATAATGCATCGGCTACCCACGATAATATGCTGCCAATTGTGACTGATCAAGAAACGGTTGATTGGGCAGAGCGCAACCTGGCTGCCGTCGGTTGGGAGGTTGGCCCGAATGCGCCTACTACGCCAGAAGAGCAGCGTGCCAATCCTTTTGTCAATGAGGCCCAGTTGTCGGCGGTTAAAGAGTTGAAGGACACTTGGGTCCGCGATGATTATGGCGTGGTAGGTCCTAAATTCGAGACCGATTGGGTGAATTATATAACTGGATACGAGATTTCGATGATCTCCTTCGACGGTGATCAAGATGGTATCGAGCAGCCTTTCGACGCGTACCCGGCCACTCTTTTGAAGTGGGAGGCTGAAGGTGCTAACAAAGCAAATATTCCACCCACAGACACACCAGCGTTCAACGTAGCTGCGTATGACTATGATTATTACACGGGCCCCATTGAACCAGAGGCGTCGGTGCCTTACAGTGATCGGAATAAGCTTGATACTTATTGGGACCGTGGAGCCGCTATTGGAACCTTGCAAATGGACGAATATATCTTACAGAAGGAGAGGACCATGGACTTCGATGAGATCTGGTCGATCTTCTTCGTTTATCAACTCGCTGCAGGGTGTGTGCATTGTCAGGCACACGGAGCGTTTGGGATTTGGGATTATACGGAAGCCGATTATTTCCAAGCCGAAATACCGGACGAAGAAAAAGCTCCACTTATTGAATACATCCAATCGTTAATGGATTTTGAGCGGTCGGAGACAATTTCTCCGGCGATGAAATCCGCGTTGCGCGTGGCTCGCGATGTCGCCCGCCTTCCAAGTCGAATTACAGCCGCGCACATTGAGGACCTGCGCCGATACTATACAGACCGACAAATCCAGGAAATCCTCGCCATCCCTGTCGTGATTTCATGGCTATCGGGTTCGATGCAGTCTATGGCCACCGTCACGGATCAGTTGAGCATGAGTTTTGCGCTAAATTACCTGGGCCCCAAGGGTTGGAGACCGGGAGTCCACTTAGGGCTTCCAAGTGAGCAGCGCCCCTATCATATGAGCCAGTTGTTTGACCTCCTCATGGCGGATTTTAGTACGGGCAAGGTCCCCGACATTGCCACAGAATGGACTGGCGTGTTCGTTCCGCCTGCCATTGATGATGATGATGATGGCGTTGAAAACGCCTTCGATGGCTTTCCTGACGACCCGACCCGCTGGGCGGATACCGATCTCGACGGGATCGAAGACTCGCTCGACTCGGATATTGATGGTGATGGAATTGCCAATACCGTTGAAGTCGGCCTTGGGATATTTCCCTACAAAGCGGATTCTGATGGCGATAAAATTGACGATCCATCCGAACTCGCCGCCGGAACTGATCCACTGGATCCGCTGAGCCTTTAGGATCAGTTCCAGGTCCTTCCCCGTGAGGGGAAGGGGCCTGCTGAGTGAGAGTAAACGAAATCGCGTTCAAGTGCAATCGATGGGGTGTTTGGACCCTTACAGAATCGATATCATGAAGCTCCCCTTGAGCGCCGCTACGGTATCGTGGGCGGCAGTGCCCTCGATACACATTTTTGAAAAGACTTTTGAGAATTTTTAATAAATCATGGCTAAGCCCCTTTTTTCCTTTTATTCCGTGGCACGCAGTGCCGCGCGATGCTTCGCTTGTCTCCTCGCTGTGCCCACAGTGTCTGCGATTCGAGCTGAGCAAGCAGAAGAACCAGCGAACCTCGTCTTTGAACCCATTGATCTTGAAG
>JBCCBL010000219.1:0-5232 GCA_039034055.1 Verrucomicrobiota bacterium
TCGGGCGACTATGCTGAGGCGATTGTTGGCAGTGATGGCTGCTTATATTTAGTGACGGTGGACGTCATGGGAAAAGGGGTATCCGCGGCATTCCTAGCAGTGATGATCCGAACCGCGTTACGGATCTTACTCGAGACCCCAATTCCCCTCTCAGAACTCGCCCCCTCATTAAACAGTATCCTCTGTGGCCTGGTCGGTGACATGACCCTCTTCGCGACCTTTGCAATCAGCAAAATAGACAGCAAACAGCAGCAACTCGAAGTCGTCAATGCCGGGCACTGCAATACCATCCTTGTGCCGATTGGGGATCATCCCCTCGACGAGGTCGCTCCGTCTGCGCCCCCGATGGGTCTTTTTAAAGAATGTACCTATACCATCGAACGTTTCCCTCTCAACGCAGTCCAGAGAGTCATCATGGTATCCGACGGTATTTTTGAGTGGGAGACTCCAGAAGGTATTTGGGGCTGGCCCGCTTTTTTGGATTTTTGCGAACGCAATCGAAGCTTGCCGTCAAAACCATTCATGGATCACCTCAGCAAAGAAATCTCAGAGGGAAGTGGGAAGGCGCCCATATCCGACGATCAAACCTGCATTATATGGAGCAACCTTCAAACGGACATCACATCTTAATCGCGGAAGACGATCCCGTGATGGTGAAACTGCTTGAATTCACGCTCATGCGGGAAGGTTATACGGTGTCTGTTTGTCGGGAAGGCGATACGGTCGCTGACAAAGCGCGAAAGGAGAAACCTGACTTGCTCCTGGTCGACTACATCCTTCCCGGCATGACTGGAGATCAGGTCGCGAGTGTCTTTCAAGACGACGAAGAGCTTTCCAAACTTCCGATCATCGTGGTTACTGGCCAGGGGCGTGAGAGCATCCGCAAGAAGATGCTTGATCTCGGCGTTCGCGAAGTCTTCACCAAGCCATTCAGTCCGATAACACTGATGGCCGAGATCAAAAAATATTTAAGTTAGCGCCAGCCTTGGTCGACCTTTTTCAGACGTCTGATCCTACCCGATTTGATGTTGTATTCAAATGTAAATTAGAGGCCGCAAAATGAGTATATACAGTGTAAATGTCGATCTTTCGAATCCTGTCGTTGATCTGGACCATTTAGAACTGCTCGTAGGCCCCGATTTTGAAGAGTCGGAAGCCCTTTTAGATGATCTCATCAGTCTTTTCGAAGAGGAAAACGAACCACACCTCAATCTGCTGGAGAAGGCGTGCGAGATAAGTGATGTCGACGCGACCATCAAACATGTTCACTTCATCGCTGGAAGCAGCGGGAATATGGGACTGGCGCGCCTCAGTAAATATTGCCGCGCTGTCGAAAGATCAGTTCGAGACCAAACGGAAAGTCCTTCCCCAGAACATTCCAGCGTGGTCCGGGAACTCTATCAAAGCTCTATTGCTGCCTTTAAAGAAATCCGTTGATTTCGATTATTGGGACTCTCGCACGTTCCCACTCGGATACACTCCACGATCAATAGTACCGAGTCGCTCTTAAAGGAAATACCGATTGCTTCCGTTATGATAGGTGACATGCCAGCTCACCCTTATGCCTGATTCTAGCGCGACGCCTCCTAACAACCCGACCCCGAAGGTCGAAGATCTTGGGCACACCTTGACCGAGAATCTCCTGCGCAATTCGAAGGACGCTATCTTTTTTAAGGATCTCGACTCGCGATTCGTGAAAATCAGCAATTACCTCGCGACGAGACTGGGGATCGAGGATCCGCAAGAATTAATCGGCAAGACCGATTTCGATATCTTCGATCACGCCCATGCCAAAGATGCCCGTGATGACGAGCTGGAAATTATAGCTACCGGAGAGTCGAAGGAAGGTAAACTTGAGCGCGAAATATTAAATGATGGTCAAACACGCTGGGTCTTGACCTCGAAGATGGCCTTAAGGAGCGATGCGGGCGAAATCATCGGGACATTTGGTATCAGCCGGGACATTACCGCGCAAAAGGAAGCCGAATTTGCACTCGAGGAATCAAACACAAAGTTGATCGAAGCTTCTCGAAGAGCCGGCATGGCCGAAATCGCTATCAACGTTCTTCACAATATCGGAAATGTGCTGAATAGCGTAAATATATCCACGGCATCGTCACTCCAAATGGCAGAATCCCTCAAACCTCCACAACTCTCGAAAGTCGCAGTTTTGCTAGAAAGCAACGCCGAAAATTGCAGATTCTTGAGCGAAGACGAACGCGGTAAAAAGGTCCCTCCATATCTAAGAAAACTGGGAGAACAAATGACGCAAACCCAGGAGCAGATAGTCGAGGAATTGAGAGCCCTGAGTCGTCATGTCGAGCACATCAAAGGAATTCTGAAGACCCAGCAAAACTACGTTAAGACCACCGAATTCCTCGAACAATTTCGCTTAGAGGAAATTGTCACAGACGCCATTCAGATAAATCGGGATGCCCTCATCCGACATCGCATCAAAGTCTCTACAGACCTTAAAGAAAATCCAATTCTGAATACCGACAAACACCGACTCCTGCAAATTCTCATCAACTTGATTAGAAACGCAAAATCAGCCTGCGACGCGGGATCACCAGATGAAAAGTCAGTTCAGATATCTTCGCGACTTTGCGGACTCAACAAAATCGATATCATCGTCGAAGATAACGGCATTGGAATTCAGACCGAACACCTAGAGGCAATTTTTCAGCACGGATTTACAACGCGCGACGATGGCAACGGCTTCGGCCTTCACAGTTGCGCAATCCTCGCTACGGAACTCGGCGGCGAAATCATCGTAAACAGTGATGGCCATAAACGTGGAGCCAACTTTACGATCAGAATTCCGGTCAATATTGACCCACAAAAACCAGTCCAGATTTAATCTAGCGGTTCGGACAACAACGATTCAATAGCCACTCCCCTCGGCGGCCCCTCCTTCGATAATCGCACGGCATGAATTGTAGCCGACTCCCAAGCGGTGAGCACCCATATCAATCAGCATCTTTGCGCGCTCGAAATCGCGAATCCCGCCTGAAGGTTTCACTTTGCAGCGTCCTTGGGCCGTCTCGAGCATGATTTGCACTCCGCGATCAGTCGCCCCTTCGCCGCCAAACCCAGTCGAAGTCTTCACAAAATCCGCGCCAGCCTGGATGGAGCATTCAGTGGCATGAGCAATCTCCTCCTCCGTTAAATAGCTTGTCTCGAAGATAACCTTCAGGGGCACGCCAGCCGGTTTACAAACTTTCACAACTGCTTCGATATCGGCCGTTACGGAGTCCCATTCATGGGACCGTATCCAGCCAATATTTGCCACCATATCAATTTCCGTTACACCGTAGCTGACATAGCGATTGGCCTCATCCGCCTTGGACTCTGAAGTCTGTTGGCCATGCGGAAACGCCAATACAACGCAAACGCCCGTATCCGACCCAGCACACACTTCCTTGGCCAGCTCAATATCGCAGGGACGTACACACGCCGTTCTCGCGTTCACAGCCACACATTCCTCGATGGCCGCTCTCGCTTCTTCGCGGCTCATATCTGGTTTCAAAACCGCCGCGTCAAGATATCTAGAAATTGCAAATTCCATGAAGTCTAGATCCACTGAAAAAGATCCGCTGCGCAAGAATCAATGAAATGAATTTTCAGATGCATCCTCCTCACAGTCCGCAATGTATCAACCACCCCGGTGTTTCCACCATCTACGTCTCAATCACCGAGGACCGATTCCAATAAACCACCCAACACTCGCTGAGCCTCGCGAGTGATCTGCTCTGAAGCCGATTCGCCCGAAGCGTCCTGACCTGATTCGGCGTTCGAGGAGCCCCGCCCGGTCAACGCGCTCTTCGAAGAACCGACCACTTTGTCCAAAGCCCAATCCTGCAGCGTCCCGAAATTCAAAGTCTGCAGAGTTCCGGTTATCGAAAACGGCATTTTTCCCCAAAGCTCGTAATCATCCCGAACACGTCCGTCGATTAGACCGATTTGATTGGCCAACTCAGACACTTCACCCTTCGACCCAAGATTCAGTTGGAAACGGGCAGCCGACTCCAAGATATCCGACCAACTCTTGCTCCGGATATCACCCGCTACCTGGGCATAGAAATCAGAACCCTTCAGTTCAAGCTGTTGTATTTTGATTGAGCCAGTACCCGTCCGCTGTCCGCTAAAGTTCACCTCACTCAGTTCCACAACATCCGCTTTATCAACGATCTTGGAAAAATTCCCCAAATAGCCCTGCCCCGGCAAAAACGTGCCCAATAAACTGGCTGCTTGTGTAGCGCCTCGAACACTACGCATGATTTTTGATTCCGGAATGTTGATTGTTCCCGCCGGGGCCTGAAAATCCCAGCCGACATGCAGATTATCAATCAGACCTTGCATCGATTCGGCTTCCGCGAGCCAAGTCACATCGCCTCCCAGGGTGGTGTCGACAATCGGCTCGACCCCGAGCGTAGTCATCGCGCTCGCAACGGCGAGATGCTGCAAATTGGATTTTGCATCCAGTGCAAAACCACCGTCTTGAAAACCAACAACGCCGGAGTTTGCGAATCTTCCAGAAAGGAAATTGAAATCCATCTTGTTCAGTTTGAGAGACCCCTCAGCGATGCGGGTATCCAACTCTACCGCATCGAGGCTCCAGGGCTCATTGATAACCAGGCGACCGATTTTCCCAGAAAGTTGAATCGGACGCTCAACCTCAAACGGATTGCTCACCGAGGGCGGTTCCGATGATTCAGAAGAGGTCTCGGGAAGGCTCGCCAAAAATTCATCCGACACTGATTGCAGGACCGGAATGCTGATATCGTCAGAAGCGAATGAGAAAGATACTGGAAGATTCGAATCACTTGGAATCAATGCCTGAAGTTTGAGCCGCTCCGTCTCTCCAGAGTGAGACATATTCAAATTAGCCAAAGCTCGAAGTGCTGTATCCGGAGCGAGGGAGGCATCGATTCCGGATAATTCGACCCGCGCACCCGAATCCCCGGCAGTGCTGGTAACGTATCCTGTGACGCGACCCCGAAACTCTGGTTTCACGACTCCGTTGAGCAACAGATCGAAGCGGTTGGAGAGGTCTCCGTAATTTGCCGATCCCCGTGATTCAGCGATAATGGCTCCGCTCTCCTGCTTGAATTCCACGGCGAGTTCAGAGTCGATCTGAAAATCAGGGAGCGTCATCTCAAGAACTTCCATCAGTGGACTCAATGTCTGAGAATCGAGCGATAACTGCCCACGATACTTAACCTTGTCTAA
>JBCCBL010000220.1:0-5223 GCA_039034055.1 Verrucomicrobiota bacterium
AAAGATAGATCACTCCATACCCCATTTTGAAAAATCATGAATCAGAACCCCATATCCCGCACTTCGACCGGACATATCCAGACGGAGTGATCAACTCCGTTGCGCTGCGCTTCACTGCGGATCATCCTCTACGTTAGCGAAGAATTTGAGAATACCGATACCAGAATCTAAGCGGAAGAACTTCACGAGATACGGATTGGTGTATGCTGCGACAATCGTGTCATGGGCGATTTTGCACGATATTTTTCTGGTCAGTGTAGAGCCTCGCCATTTCACAGAGTATCATTCTGGGCTCTATCCATTTGAGAATCACATTCTTCACGCATCTCAGTATGCGATCGTGGCTACCTTTGGCCCTGGGTTGGTTTTTGGCCTTATTACATTTTGCCTTTCAGAGTTAGGTGGCTGGAGTCCAGTGTCTTTCGTCTCATCGTATAAGAGGTTTTTCGTTCTGATAGGAGTGGTTGAGCTATCGGCCCTCGGAATTGGGTATTGGTCATATCTATATTTTACCGGAGGAGAGAGGGTCTTTCCTTATCCGCGCTGGATGTACCCTGAGCTGAGCGGCAGTATGGTTTTTACGCAGAGCACGAATATATCTGCGTATGTTATGGCTTTTGCGTGTTCGGGGAGTCTTCTTCATTGAGCTACTCTACCGACGGATGGTCCAACAAGGCGTAGTAAGTGACACCGATTAGGGACGTGCGTGTGACGTCTTTAGGCGAAGGGTTGAAGGTGCGGTTGCAAGTTGAATAGCCTTGCCATCTGTGACACTTATACTTTGCGTAATGGGATTGGCGAACAGAGACTTGCAGAGAATGTATAGAGCCCGCTGATCTGTTTGAATTTACGTTATGTCTTTAAAAACTTCGCGTCTTGAGCGCAGCGGGCGTGATTCAATTTTTGCGAGATTTGTGATCACTGTTCTTCAATATTGGGAGCTGTTAGTCATGGACACCTCAGGTCCTGAAAAATTGCTGAAGAGTGGGTTCTGAGCACACGAAGTGCGGCGTGATTGGGCGGATTTACCTTTTACAAGCCAATACAGCCAACCCGAGTATATCCTCCGGACTGGCGAATCTTTAGAATTTACCAACCAAAATCGTTCTCGGCCACCTTTCGTATTTACTTCGGACAGCTAAGCTATAGTGTTAGGTGAATTATGAAAACTGCAACGGTGTTAATGTTATTGGCGTTTTCTCCTGCCATATTGAGTGGAGAGGCTGCGATCGATATTTTGGACCTTCCAGTGAAGAGATACAAAGTGGGCTTTGCGGATCTTTGGGTTGGCCGCAATGTTGATAAAAGGCCGGTGACTCTAAAGGGGAAAGATATCGAAGATTACCTCTTTGCTCATGCATCGAGCAGTATAACGTATGATATTCCTCAAGGAGTTTCCCGTTTTTCGGCATGGGGTATTCGGACGCGTGGCGATGAGAATGTTGTTGGCAGCTGGTTTTATGTCGTGAAGGTTGATGGGGAAGAGGCATTCAGGTCAAAACCATTGGTAGAATATGAAACATATGAGATTGAAATCGATGTTTACATACCTTCGGGGAGCAAAGAGATTGAGTTGATTATTAACGATATGACGAACAATTTTGCGGATCACTCAATTTGGGCGCTGCCACGTTTTTTAGTCGAATAAGATGCTTGTGTTTATGGCGGTTTCGGTTCTCTGAGTTGGTCTACTAAGACGGAGAACATAACACAGATTATACGCCGTGTGGATTGCAATTTTGGGCAGGGGAAGCCAGTTTTAGTTCCAGATCAGATTTTTCTTCCCTCGCTGCACCTATCCTTCAGCGGTAGAGTCATGATTGAAACATGGTGAAAATTGAGTGGGGAGGTAAGCGGATCTCTCCGTGAAAGTCATCTGAATGAGGAGGCCTGATCGTTTTTTAATCGAATTAGTTTACCGCTATCGAGTGGCATGAAAGGCGCTGGTTGGGTGATGAATTCGTTTACAAATAGGTTTTAAAATGAAGATATTCCTAGTTTCCGCTGTAATAGTTGCTGCTACGCTAAATGCGCAGACATCCTTTAACGCTGGCGATCTCGCCATCATAGGCGTCAACAGTGATAACCCAGACACGCTAGCTTTTGTCGTATTCACGGATGTCGAGGCTAATACGACCGTAAATTTCACTGATAATGGTTGGGAAAATTCTGGGTCGTTTAGAGGCGGAGAGGGGGTTTTCACCTACGAGTTTCAGTCTGCAGCGAGCGCCGGGACTATTTTTTCGATGAATACTACTGGGATGGCACTTGCAGCCTCCGGAGATCAGATCCTTGCTTATCAAGGTGATTTTGACACCCCGAGCTTTATTTATGGCCTCCATACCTATGGCAACGTCTGGGACTCCGATGCGACAAATACAAACGAGTCTGCCTTGCCGACTGGATTGATTGATGGCACAACCGCAGTTGCCATTGGGAGTGGACCTGCCGGAAGCGAAGTAGATAATGGAGTTTTTGACACGTCTGTCCTGATTTCTGGCACTGTCGAGGAATGGTTAACCGCCATTGGAGATAGCTCGAATTGGACAACCAGTAACACTCCATTAGATATGCCTTTGGGATCTTTGGCCTTGAATGCCGTTCCGGAACCGGCAGCTTTTGCATTCGCCGTCGGTGTTTTCGCACTTATCTATGTAGCCCGTTGGCGTAGTTCGTAATTCAATAGGGATCACTCCCTAACTGGACTCAAGAATTCAGAAGCAGAGCAAGGCTTGGTGCGCGGATTGATCGACGGGCAAAAAGTATCCAGTCATTTATGACGAGTGGCCTTCGATCAGCGCTTGAAATGCGGATTCGTCGAGGATGGGTATGCCGAGTTTTTCGGCTTTTGCCAGTTTGGAGCCCGCTTTTTCTCCAGCTAGTAAATAGTCTGTTTTTTTGCTCACGGAGCCAGAGGCGCGTCCACCGGCCGCTTCGATAAGGGCGGTGGCATCATCGCGAGAAAGGGTGGGGAGGGTGCCGGTGATGACAACGGTCTTGTCGTTTAAGGGGCCTTCGACGGGGGCCTGTGAATGCTCTTCCATGGAAACCCCGGCGTTGCGGAGTTGGGATATAAGTCGAATATTTTCTTCATCTTTAAACCAGGCATGAACGGCCTCTGCAACAACCGCTCCGACCCCATCGATACCCTCTAAATCCTCGGGGCTAGCCTCAGCCAATTTTTCTATCGAGCGAAAATGGCGGATTAGGTCCTTGGCTGATTGCGCGCCGATATGTGGAATGCCGAGCCCATGCAATAAACGCCATACCTCGTTGTGGCGGGATGTCTGTATGGCCTTGATGAGATTTTCAGCGCTCTTTTCCGCAAATTTTTCAAGTGGCAGGAGCTGTGACGTTTCCAGTGAATATAGGGCTGCGATACCGGTAATGAGATTATGGTCGAAGAGTTGGTTGACGACGGCTTCTCCCAGATGCTCAACGTCCATGCATGGGCGTGAAGCGAAATGTATGACCGCGCGTCGCCTCATTTCAGGAGCTTTCCGGTCGACGAGCCTCCAGGCGGCTTCTCCAGGAATCCTCTCCGCGACGAAATTGCGCTCTTGAAGGAGTGTTTGGAACGAGAACGGTTGTGAATCTTGAGGGCGTTTTTCGAGTACAGGGCGGAGTACCTGAGGGATGATTTCTCCCGCCTTTTCGACCCGAACCGTATCACCGACGCGAATATCTTTCCGGGCGATTTCATCTTCATTGTGTAAGGTGGCTCTGGATACGGTGGTGCCTGCGAGTGCCACGGGTCGCAGATGAGCGACGGGAGTGAGTCTTCCGGTGCGGCCGATTTGCACGTCAATCGCTTCCAGGAGAGTCTCCGCTTGCTCGGCGGCAAACTTGTAGGAAATGGCCCAGCGCGGTGCTTTGGCAGTGCGTCCTGCGGATTGTTGTCCGGCGATCGAGTCGAGCTTTATGACGGCTCCATCGGTCGGAAACGGGAGTTCTGCTCTCTCGGAGTCTAGTCTGCCGACGGCGTCCCAGATGGCGTCGAAGCCGGTGGCGGTTCGCACGGCATCGCTTACGGGAAATTTCCAATCGCGGAGGGCTTTGTGGAAATCGCTTTGGCGTTCAAAAATCGCGGGTTCACAGGCTCCTAAACCGTATACGACGAGCGAGAGGTTTCGATTTCTTGCTTCCTTGGGATCAAGGAGCTTGACCGATCCCGAGGTCAAATTCCGTGGATTGGCATAGATGCTTTGGCCGGCATCTTCACGTGCGGCATTTATGCGGGAGAATTCGGAAAACGTCATGTAAATCTCACCACGAATCTCAATAATGTCAGGACGACTCTTGCTTTTGAGTTCTCTTGGGAATTGAATCATTTGGAGGGCGTTTTGGGTGATGTCGTCACCTTCGACCCCGTTTCCTCGCGTGACTGCGCGTACGAATTGTCCATTTTCGTAAGTCAGACTCACCGCCACTCCATCGACCTTGGGTTCGACCACATAGTCGAGGAGGAGTTGTTCTGGAAAGCGTTTCAGGAGGCGCTCGTCGAATGCAGCCAATTCTTCGGCATTGTAGGTGTTGTCGAGACTCATCATCGCCTCGCGGTGTTTATAGGTGACAAAGCCTTCGCGCCGGTCGTCTCCAATTTTCAATGACGGAGATTCCTCTGTGGAAAGCTCAGGGGATTCGGCTTCGAGGGCCGCTAATTTGTATTTTAAATGATCGTATTCATAGTCTGATACTTCCGAAATGCCCTGCCGGTGATATTGCTCATCAAGTCGGGCTATTTGAGCGCGAAGTTCATTTATTTGAGCTGCGATATCGTTGGCCATGAGGGATGGAGTCAAGCAGGTTTAATCAGCGCGTCGAGAGCGCTTTGATGATTCGAGGATTGATCGATAGAAGGGCCATTTCAGGTAGCATACGGTGGCCAAGACGGCACCCAAGGTGTCGGCAAGCCAATCTAGAAATTCAGTGGTACGGCCTGGGACGAAGTGTTGGTGAAGCTCATCAGTTACTCCGAAGGCCGAAGTCAGCATGATGGTCCAGAGGCCTGCGGAGAACGGGGGCTTAAACGTGAGGAACCAGCGGAGCCAGACGGTGGCGAGGAATCCATAGACCAGGGCATGGATGATTTTGTCCTGATGATCGAATTCGACGATATCGGGGATCGCAACGGGCTGGTGAGAGACGCCGGTAATGGCTAGGCAGATTAGGGTGCCCGGAACCCATCCATATTTTGACCTTTGAGACATCCTCAGATTCCCT
>JBCCBL010000221.1:0-5166 GCA_039034055.1 Verrucomicrobiota bacterium
CAGAGAGGTGATCGACCGCAGCCACGCCACTCCGAACCGTTGATATTCGCGGAGAAAGTCTGGCGTGTTTTCAATGTCTAAGTCGGCATCGCGGATCGCACCCATCCATCGCTCCAAATCTCCTTCCAGGCTCAAGTGCACAGGACGCTGCCCGAATAGAGAGAATAGCATGTATTTGGGGAGGGTACGCTCGACTTGCTTTCCGGTAATTTTCCAAAGATTTAAACCCTCTACTTGCTGTTCGGTGATCTCTACTGCGCCCAACTGCGGTATGACATGTAGCCCAGATTTTCGGCGGGCCAGCTGCTGTAGGGCCCCATTCCCGACAAGCTTTCCACCAACTCTGATCTGCCAGTCGATTTTAAGTCCTCGTTTACGGCGCTCGAAGGCCTTACCATCAATATTGATTCGCTGGATACCGGTGCGTAGGGGTTCCGCATACTTATCGAATTCAACTTCGTAGTTCCGCTCCCATTCCTTGACCAACTTGCTTCCGAATAAAACCATCTTACCTGGATCATTCATCACGAAGCTGCCTTGGTTGCGCACAAATTGAAATCCAGCTCGCATCGCCAGGGACGTCAGGCGAATAATCTGTTCACGCTCCGCATCATTCTTGGGAACTGCTTCAGGCGGTACATTTGCGCCAAACACCGGAATCAGCCCGCCGCGTTCGTTGATCCAATAGCCGGAGCACGTGAGGTCGCGATCTTTGAGCCTAATCATAACCCGAACGCTACGCGCCGGCTCGGGTTCTGCAGTGGATACTGGGGGCGGTGTATTTGCTTTTTCGGGATCCGCTATCTCCTCTTCACTCTCTAATTGCTGAGGACCCGGATCAGGAGGTAGGTCCATCACCTCGTCGGCGACAAGTTCTTCTATTTCGTAGAGGGCCGCGGCCGCAAGTCGACTTTCTATAGCGACCTCTTTCGTCGAAGCTCGAAAGCTGAATCCTTTCGGATCTAAGGAAATAACCACATACTCCTCGTGGTGCCGCTCGAAGCGAAAATTTACGATGGCATCATTTCCCTCCAACTCAATATCGGCACTGACTCCAGATCGATAGATTTCGCGGGCGGCAAAAAGTGAATCGGCGTCAAAACGAGTCTCCCAATTTTCTGGCAATGCGGCGAACCAGGCCTCTAAAGCCTCAGTCGTGTAAACACGTTTCGTTGTCCGCTGCATCGTCATAATCCGCTAGGCCACAATTGAGCGCCTTGCCTCAACCGACCAGCGGTAGACATCGGCGTACTTCTGCGCTGACTGGGTCCATGAGAAGTCTTGATCAATCGCTGCCCGGCGCATCCGTGCAATCGATTGTTGGTGGTCATGATAAATGGCGTTGGCCCAACCAATTGTGTGATAGAGGGCATGGCCGCTCGTTTCTTCGAATAAAAATCCAGTGCCCGAAGCATCCGATTCTCGGAGCTGTGTCACGGTATCGGCCAGCCCTCCGGTCTTGCGAACCACCGGCAAGGTTGCGTAGCGCATTGAATACATCTGGGTGAGTCCACATGGCTCGAAACGACTCGGCATAACTAGGAAATCAGATCCGGCAATGATTCGATGGGCAAGCCCATTTGAGAAACCAATGTAGACACCGACCTTTCCCGGGTAACGCCCAGCGGCAGATGAGAAGGCATGCTCCAGGCTCCCTTTACCGGTCCCAAGGATTGCAATCTGGATGTGCATATTATCCATCAGACCGCCAATGATTGAGGCCAGAAGATCAAGACCCTTTTGATCATACAAGCGCGCGACGACTCCGAAAATCGGCACGTTCGGGTCGACATTCAATCCCATCTCCTCCTGTAAAGCACGTTTGCAGGCGTCTTTGCCTTGTAGATTTTCCCGGGCGAAATTTGCAGGGATGAGTGAGTCCGTCTCGGGGTTCCACTCTTCGACATCGATACCATTAAGAATACCGACCAAGTCTGCCGCTCGATATTTAAGGACCCAATTGAGACCACAACCACCAATCGGAGTCTGAATCTCCTGGGAATAGGTGGGGCTTACCGTGGTAATCTTGGTAGCATGGTAAAGCCCACCTTTAAGCATATTTACATAGCCCATGCTCTCGAGGCTATCGGCGCGAAAGAGGCTCATTGGCAGACGCGCATGGTGCATCAGTTGGTGCCGGAAGACTCCCTGAAACTTCAGGTTATGGATCGTCATCACTGAAGCAACGTCCGACATGTAGGTATCGCGTTCAGTAGTGTTGAGCATTACCGGAACGAGTCCCGTAGTCCAGTCGTGGCAATGGATCACATCAGGTTTCCATCCCAGAAAGGCGCAAATATCGATACAGGCCCGACTCAAAAATGTGAAACGGCGGTCATTATCGGTATGATCTCCCCAGGGCCCGGCGTACACCTCGGGCCTTCCAAAATAGGTATCGTGCTCAATAAAGTAAAATCTTGCCTTTACCCCGGGAAGCGTGGCTTCCCAAACCCGACCATACTCGGATCCATATCCGAGATTTACAATCAACACTCCAGGCAGCGCCTTCCACGCTCCCATGCGCTTCACATCTCCATAAAGCGGGCACACCACTCGCACGTCATGACCAAGATGACCCAGGGCCTTCGGGAGCGCTCCCACGACATCGGCAAGGCCACCGATTTTTACGAAGGGCGCCACTTCGGGAGTGGCCATCATCACCTTCAATGGGTTCGCAGATGCGGCGTTCGGGGGGCTCATTAAGCAGGAAAGAGGAATTCTGATTCAGCGAAGGGGACAGTTCTCAGGACTTTTCGCCGCCAGGTCAACCCACAGGTTCTATCGTTTCAACCTAATTTCCACCGGCCAAATCGACGCATCCGGCAGAAATCTTCACCCGACCAGGATGAATCAGGTGCCCTCGGTAGCCTCTTCAGCGAACTCTAGCCGGATATTGAAAATCGGCAGCAAGGCTATCAGGCCCAAGCAGGTAATGCCTAACACGGCGTAGCCTGCAACATCGTGAACCATTCCCTCAATAGCCTCTGAGCCATAAGCATAGGCCCATCCCGTCAGAAATAGGGAACGCAAGATATTGGTAAAAAAAGCGAACCCCATAGCTAGCAAAATCAGGAGGACTTTTTTCCAGAATTTGTGTAAAAAAACCGCCCCAAGGAATGAGCCTGCAAACAAACAGGCAGTCATTGATCGTATCCCCGAGCAGGCATCAGCGACTCCGACCTGCCCAGTCGGAAGCGTGAGGATATTGCCTTCACGGACCAAAGCATATCCGAGAAACTCAAAGACTCCGAACACGATCTCAGTCACTCGATTGAGCAGGAAGAGGCTAATCCGGTTCTCCAGGACGCTCAGTAGCGGAGCCGAGATGATCCAAATAAACGCGGGGAAAATGAACAGCGCGACCAGCCGCATCCGCTGTGACCAAGGGACTTGCGTGCCATGGATCGTTTCCCTGGAGAAGAAATACACCATGGACAGGACAATCCAGGCGGTCCCCCAGGAAATCGCCAGAGATGAGGGGTTTTGCGGCGCCTGCAGTGCCCGCAGGAGGGCTCCGAAGGCCATCACTAAGGTTCCGAAAACCAGGGCAGAAACAAAAATGAAGTCCACCAGCTTCGGCAGCCAGGAGGGCGCCTTGTCAAGAGGTCCGGAGCATGGCCGAAGCCGCGCGAGATTGTCAGGATCTTGTTCCGATACGTATCCCTCAGTGAACAGAGACTGTATTCGAGGCCATCGATCTAGAATCACATATCCAACGAATAATGGGACGATGAAACCGAAGCTATACTCTTCATCGATTTGCCACCAATATACTTGATCGTAGACCGTGAAACCGAAAAACGCGAGGATCACCCACGCTGCGTACTGTGTCATCGATGGCAGGTCGGTAAACCTAAGCGGTTTATCTGTAGACTGTGGGGTTTCTGTGGCCGAACTCACGATATGGACAATCAATTCAATTGAAGGAGTAACTACGGCAGAATTAAAAGCTGCCGTAGTCGCAAATTTATCCTTTGATAGAGGTAATTCGCGGATTGAATCAACCCTATTCCCTAGGTTATGCCCTTTGCATTATGAATCATCTGCACGCGTATTGGCGCATGGAATATGTCGAGAATCCGCACAAAAAGAAATCCGGTTCCCAAACCTTCGTGCAACTTCTTGAGGCGGATCAGGACGAGGAGAATCTCATCCTCCATCGTGGCCCAGAGACCTTCATCATCATGAACCGCTTTCCTTATAATGCCGGGCACCTCATGATTCTGCCCAATCGACAAGTCACAGAGCTGGAGGAATTGACCCCTTCCGAGAGGTCTGAAATGTTCGAGCAGATCATCCACGGAAAAGGCATTCTAAGCAAAGCGATCAATCCAGATGGCTTCAATGTTGGGATCAATCTTGGATCAGCAGCTGGAGCTGGAATACCGGGGCACCTCCATACCCACATCGTTCCACGCTGGGGAGGTGATACTAATTTTATGCCGGTGCTAGGTCAGACGGGAGTTCTGCCAACTTCTCTTGAAAGCCTCTACCATCGACTCAAGCAATTCGTACGGACCTAGAGCACCTAAGGGTCATTGGTATTTCGACGGTTAACTTCGGATTCAGCAAGAAAACCCGAGCCTTCCGAAGAAAAAGATCAGCCTAGGTCTGAGTAAAGAAGAGCGCTTCAGAAAGGACTTCGACCGGCTTCATTTTGGTGACGATCTGCTTATTTTCGACAGGTCCCTTCCCAAAATCCGCTTTGATGGTGGTCAGGCGCGAGGCTCGATCAAGACGCCACTCGAAAAAATGGTCACTGGCATAATGCCAGGAGACGGTAGCAACAAAGGCTTGTTCTTCGCTGAGTTCCGCCAATTTCACCTCGACCGTTTCAGACGCCTTATCGGCGATTGAAAGACAATTCGAGACGCATGATTGCATCCAGTCCATCAGGTTGCGACCCTCTCCATGCAGGTCGTGGAGCATCTCGATTTCAATATGCTTCAAGCCGTCGACCAAGATCTCTGGCTCATAGGAACTCAGGAACTGCCCCAAAGATTGCAACACCTTCAATAAGCGGGAGCGAGCGAAGTCTTTTACCTTCGAGCGGTCGGGCCAGGCAATCGTATCGAGCACCGGGCCTTCGATATTTGAATTGTAGACGATGCGATCAAATTTGCTTACAAACGCCAGGTATCTTTCTTCGATCGTCTCGCGCGGGAC
>JBCCBL010000222.1:0-5121 GCA_039034055.1 Verrucomicrobiota bacterium
CGATTTGAAGATGAAGGCCGCTTTAGCGATGAAGATCCAGGTGCGTTTGGAAATACACAATCAGAAACGATTAGTAATGATGAAGATGTTACAAAAATACGTCGTGAATTGCTCACTACGCAAGACTATCTTCAATCAACTGTTGAAGAATTTGAAACGAGCAATGAAGCACTTCAAACAACCAATGAGGAGCTGCTCACGGCAAACGAAGAACTGCAATCAACAAATGAGGAATTGCACTCAGTTAATGAAGAACTGTTTACCGTAAATACCGAATATAAACAGAAAAATGGCGAATTGAAGAAACTCAATTCAGATTTCAAAAAACTGCTCGAAAACACTAAAATCGGCACCATCTTCTTGGATCAAGATCTGACAGTACGACGATTCACCCCAGTTGCGGCAGAAACCCTCAATCTCATTCCCAGAGACCTTGGCCGACCTATTTTTCATATCAGCCACAACTTCATCGAATACCAAGATCTGGCTGAAGATGCCAAGCGCGTCCATGAAACGGCTCAATATTTCGAACGAGAAGCGAGGACGCGCAATGGCGAGGCCTACCTGCTTCGTTTCCTACCAGATAAAAAATCTGAAGATGAGGCACGCGGCGTCGTGCTCACCTTTATTAATATCTCGGACCTAAAAAAAGCCGAGGCGTCCATTAGTGAACACCAGAATCGCCTCGATATGGCGGAACAGATCGCAAATCTGGGAACGTGGGACTGGAATATATCTAAGGACCAAGTAACTTTGGACGATAGATTCGCATCGGTATCAGGATTGCCTCTACAGGGTATTGTAACGTCTGAAGAGTTTTTTAGAGAAATCGATGCCTCATGTGATCAAGACCCACATGCAGTTATTTTGAGTCAAATTGCCGCGAAGGACGTGATAGACCACCATTGGGATCTCAACTTACCCAATGGTCAACGTAGGTATTTAAAGGGACATGGAGCCGTAAAACGTGACCATTCACGAAATCCGGTCAGCTTTCGAGGGGTCATTAGCGACCAGACTGAGCTTAAGAAACAACAGGAGACTGTGAGTCAACAAAAGGCTGATTTGGAAACCTTGCTCTACGTAATTTCCCATGACTTGAGGGAGCCCTTGCGCGCGATTCACAATTTTTCGCAATTCCTTACGCGCGAAGAGATAAAGGCTGATTCTGAAAAAAGCGAAAACTACTTATCTCGCATCATGCGCGCCTCTGAACGCATGGATGCATTTCTCAATGAAGTGATGCTTCTTTCTCGGCTTCAGAAAATGGAGATACCCTACGAGCGTATTTCGGGAAACATTATCGTAGAACAGGCTCTGCGCAGTCTTGAAAACCGGATTGAGCAGACGCGCGCTCAGGTCACCGTGGCGAAAGATCTTCCTGAACTCAAAGTGAGCATCACTTGGGCCAAACAAGCGATTTTCAACCTTTTAGCAAATGCCCTCAAATTCGTGAACCCGGGCGAACGACCCGATATACTAGTATCCCCATACGTTCCCCTCGAAAACGAATATCGATACTCGGGTATCGTAGTCCAGGATCGCGGTCCTGGCATCCCGCCAGAAAGTGTCGAGCGCGTCTTCAAACTCTTTCAGCGAGCGGTTGGAAACGAGATCGAAGGTACCGGTGCAGGTTTAGCGATCGTGAAAGAGGTCGCTATGAAACATGGCGGAAATGTGTATTACGAAGCGCGCAAAAGCGGTGGATCCAGATTTACAATTACATTTTTAAAATAACCCTCGATAACAGTGACAGAATCCAAAAACCCAATAAAAGTAATCCTTGTTGATGATAGTGAGGACGACGTTCTGATGATGACCGAAGCATTGCGCGATTCTCCTCCGCTAAAACTGACTCGAGTGTATGGGAATGGGCGGGATACGCTTCATTTTCTCAAAAACAACCTGCATGATGATGATTTCCCTAACATTCTCCTGCTGGACATCAATATGCCCAAAATGAACGGATTCGATGTCCTGAGTTCACTCAAAGAGCACGCAGTATTGCGCCAATTGCCAGTGATCCTGCTCACAACCAGCAATCGCCATGAGGACGTCACGATGGCTTACGAATTAGGCGCAAATTCCTATATCCAGAAACCCTTTGAATACGAAACACTCGTCGAAACAATGCAAAAGCTAGCCGATTACTGGTCCCACATTCTATTACCCACCCTCGCCTAAATCTGAACGCAGGAACTCAATCCCCATGAATGTTTTATTGATCGAAGACAACGAGGACGATAAAGACATCCTAGAGACACTCATGTTTAGCGGATCTCCGATGAAATTTTCTCACGTAGATGTCAGGCTGACCTGGGCGAAGACGCTCAAGCAAGGTCGAAACGCCCTCAAAGCATCTTCGTTTGATCTCGTTTTCCTGGATATCTCTCTACCAGACAGCCAGGGCATTAGATCGATTGATAGTATCGAAGAACTCAAGACAGATTG
Organism: Verrucomicrobiota bacterium; assembly: GCA_039034055.1. GTDB lineage: Bacteria > Verrucomicrobiota > Verrucomicrobiia > Opitutales > JABSRG01 > JBCCBL01. The sequence goes on from JBCCBL010000222.1 coordinate 2,452, forward strand.
TGCGATTGTTGTCCTGACAGGCAACCAAGAAGAGCAAATTGGAATCGATTCGGTTCGCTTAGGGGCAGATGGATATTTAGTCAAAGGCCAGTATACGCAGCCGCTCTTAATGCGATCCATGCTTCATGCGGTAGAGCGTCGTCGTGGCAAAATCGCTCTCGCCAAGAGCCAATCAGAACTCCTTGAATCCAAACTTGCGGCGGAGGCGGCCAACGATGCAAAGACCGTGTTTCTGGCGATGATGAGCCATGAATTTCGCACTCCATTACAAAACCTACTCGGATTTCTAAATCTACTCGAAGATACCGAACTTGACGAAGAACAACGTGAATACATCGCAATCTCTCTGAAAAACGTCGAAAGACTCAATGTTCTGATTGATGACATCGTCGATCATTCAAAGATCGAAAAGGGAACGATGAATATCGAAAACAGACCCTTCGATCCGCAGGCGTGTTTCAATGAAGCCGTCGATATTATCGAGCGAAAAATGAAGGGAACCGGGCCTGAGATTATCCCGAAGATAGAACGAGCCCCACCCTCTCTTGTATCTGGAGATCCAGGACGCCTAATGCAAGTCTTGACAAACTTGCTGACGAACGCCCGGAAATTCACTCCATCGAGTGGGACGATCACCCTTTCCCTGCAAACCAGCGAAGAGCCAGATGGCTACCGCTTTGAATTTGCCGTAAAAGATTCTGGTAAGGGAATGCATGCTGAATCGCTTAAAACCATTTTTGCCCCGTTCAAACAGGCAAATCCAGAGTCGGATCAAGCGATTGGAGGGACTGGACTCGGCCTTGCGATATGTAAGCGTTTGTGCGAACTTATGGGCGGCTCCATTCACATCGAAAGCGCCCCTGGTGAGGGAACCTGCGTGTCGTTCGATGTCCTCTTCGATTTTGTCACAGATTCAGAGATTCGCGAGTCCATCGAGCCGAATCGGACTGATCAGCTTAAAGCTCAAATCTGCCCCTTACACGTCCTCATTGCTGAGGATAATGTGGAGAGTGGTTTTGTCCTTAAAAAACAGGTAAGTAAACTCGGCCATACCTCTAAGCTAGTCAAAGACGGCGAAAGCGCCCTAAAAAGCCTACAGGATGAGCAATTTGATCTAATCCTGATGGATACGCGAATGCCCTTGATGAGCGGCCTAGAAGCCACTGAAGCAATCCGGAACGGCCAGGCCGGAAACACCAACACCCAAATACCCATCATCTCAATCTCCGCGAACAGTGCACAACGCGATGTGCAAATCGGAAAAGCAAAAGGCATTGATGAATTCCTCAATAAGCCCATTCACTTGAAAGATCTAAAAGCGACACTGGAAAGATATGCAGAGCCCGTCCTCTTAGAAAAGTAAGATTGTCCGATTGGTTGAATAATGAATTCACCCGAAATCCCATCAATGGAAAAACCGATTCCATCCATCTACCATAAAAACAATCGGCAAACTTCCAGGCTCGGAACTGCCCTGATTGACTCCCCTGAGAAACCAGCCTGGACGTGAGGCGCGACCACAATCAAAGCGAAATCAAGTCCGCGTAGGATACTTGACCACCGAGAACCAGAATCCTTCAATTTTTCTAATTACCTCAGCGAAATTATCGAAATCCACGGGTTTAGAAACATAGCAATTCGCATAGTGATCATAAGCATGAAGGATATCTTTCTCTGCTTCTGAAGTCGTTAAAACCACCACTGGTATTCGTTTCAAAACCGAATCCTCCTTGATAATCTCGAGAACTTCGCGACCCGACTTTAGAGGCAGGTTCAAGTCTAGAAGAATAATATCCGGGGAAGGCATTTCAGCGAACGCACCCTCTTTATTTAAAAATTGCAGGGCCTCTACCCCATTCTTCGCGACATGGATTTTGTTCTTAATCTTGTAGAGTTTAAAGGCCTCTTGGGCCAAACGGACGTCCGCCGGATTATCTTCTACCATCAAAATCTCAATCGGCTCACCTTGACTCATGCTTGCAAAGTCGGAGAATTGGGATGCTTAGGCAAGTGGAAATGGAAGGTGGACCCGACCCCTTCGGCAGATTCGATGGATAGGAAACCCTGATGCCGTTCAACAATGCGTTTACAGATCGCGAGACCGATTCCCGTGCCCTCGTATGCATCTCGATCATTGAGCCGCTGGAAAATCATTTGTGCCTTTTCGAAATATTCTTCTTTGATCCCGATTCCATTATCCTTCACCGAGAATTTCCAGCATGCATGGCCGATTTCATTCGTCCCTTCCTTGCAGAATATTTTGATTTCTGGAGATATTCCGTGACGTGAAAACTTCAGTGCATTACTCAGCAAGTTTTGTAATAATTGTTGCATGTGCAATCGATCTGCATGGATCACCGGAAGGCGATCAACGAGGGTTATGGTCGCTTCCTTTTCAGTGATCGCAGTCTGAAGGACTTCAATAAGATCATCGAGAATTTTTCCCATATCGACCGGCACGATCTTCAAATTTCCTTGCCCCAAACGGGAGTAATCTAGCAAGGCTTTAATTAGGTCTTTCATCCGCTGTGTTCCCTTTACGATAAATCATCGGCTCGGGCACGCGCCCAGAGTGGATGGTGTTGGAAGTACTTCCTGTAGTACCACCAGACCTACGTCCCTTGGTACCCCTCGAAGGTGGCCGTTTCGCGACCTCTGACTTGAACGACC
>JBCCBL010000223.1:0-5114 GCA_039034055.1 Verrucomicrobiota bacterium
CTACTGATTTTAGAGAACGGCTTGAATGTCGAAAATGGGAAGAGCTAGCAGATACTTTAGGAGATAAGATTATTAGTCTCTGGATTTTGAACCTTCGTCAGTGGGTTCGCGGTCAAGTTCCTCTGCAAGGGCCGCAGTGACTTTGCGCATTTTTGCTATTTTATCCACTAAGTGGACGGGTAAACGTATTGTCTTTCCCTGATTAGCGAGCGCACGTTTGATAGACTGTTTTATCCACCAGGCGGCGTAGGTGCTGAGCTTCCCGCCTTTGTCGGGGTCGAAACGCTCTACAGCTTTCACCAAGCCGATGTTGCCTTCGCTAATGAGGTCCATCAGTGGCAGGCCAAAATTATTGTAGTCACCCGCAATCTTTACCACCAATCGGAGGTTTGCTTGGATCATATGGTTTCGAGCTTCTACGTCACCAGCCTGGATTTTCCGTGCAAGTGTGACCTCTTCGCTCACGCTCAACAGCGGAGTTTTACCAATCTCTTGGAGATACAGTTGTATTGGACTGCGCTCAGATTGTGGAACCTCTCTCACGTCTTGCGCTTCATCGCGCTCTTCGCGAGAAAGATCGTTAATTCTGCCAGACCGGTCAGCCTGAGTGATTGAATTCTCAACGGGGGAATCAAAATCCGTGATGTTCATAGCAGTTGTTTGAAGAATGTTCGGCAGATAATATTCCGAACTTAAAGCTTAATCATGAAATTCAAATCGTAATTACAAATTTTTTCAAAAAAACATTCGTATCTTGCAAATGTTCCAAAGCATCGAGGATTACAGCAATTCTCGGGCGATCGCGGCAGACTGTGCAAGGGCGCGACTTTTGTTTATTGTTTCCAAGAATTCACTGTGCGGATCGGAGTCCGCAACGATGCCGGCTCCGGCCTGGATGTAAACGGTTTCGTCCTTGAGAACGGCAGTACGCAGAGCAATCGCAGAGTCTTGTGACCCATCATAGGAGAAATAGCCAACCGCGCCTGAATAGAAGCCGCGCTTCTCCTTTTCATACTCAGCGATCAGTTGCATCGCTCTTACTTTGGGAGCCCCACTGACAGTACCAGCGGGAAAGGTTGCCCGCATGACATCGTAGGCATTCTTGCCCTGGGCTATGTTTCCCACGGTTTGAGATACGATGTGAATAACATGTGAATACCGCTCAATCGTCATGAAGTCCTCGACTTTGACGGTCCCCATCTGGCAAATGCGTCCGATGTCATTCCTCGCCAGATCGACCAACATCAGGTGCTCGGCACGCTCCTTTTCGTCTGCCAGCAAATCAGCTTCGAAGGCGGCGTCCTGTTCTTCGTCTTTACCCCGTGGACGAGTCCCCGCAATTGGACGTATCGTCACCTCGTCGCCTTGTAGCCGGTAATGAACCTCTGGAGAAGCGCCAACCAGTGCGAAGTCTTTTGTCTCCAAGATAAACATGTAAGGCGACGGATTGATGAGGCGGCAGACACGATAGAGGTCGAGAGGTGATCCCTCGAATTTCTCTTCAAACCGTTGGGAGAGAACCACTTGAAAAATATCGCCTGAACGAATGTATTCCTTTGCGGTATCTACGGCTTGTTCAAATCGAGCTTGCGAGAAATTTCCGGCCGGGGCTTGAGGCTTGGGAAGCTCCTGCGGGATGGCTAGGGGCGTCAGCTCCACCTCTTGTTTCAACGCTTCAACAATTCCTTCGATTTCCTTGCAGGCGGCTGCGTACGCGGTTGCGCTGTTGTCTGCAGTGTGAGCGTTCACAACGATGCGCATGCGCTGGAAAACATGATCGAAGACGACCACCGAATCCGTGATCATGTAGTAGGCCAATGGCGTCCCCAATCCGGGTCCGCTAGCGGCTGGAACAGTCGTCTCTACTCTGTGAATATATTCGTATGCCAGGCCCCCGACAGCGCCGCCAATGAAGGGAGGCATGCCTGATACTTTGAGCGGTGTGTATTGCGCCATCTCCTTCTCAATAAGATCGAGCGGATCGGCGGGGGTCTGGATTTGCTGAATGCTGCCGTCTTTCTCCCAGATTTCTGTGTGCTCTTCAAAGATCGTGTAAATTTTTCTGGGCCGGCTTCCGAGGAAGGAATATCGAGAGAGGTTTTCTCCCCCCGTGACACTTTCTAGGAGGAAGGAAGGGGAATTCTCGAGCTTCCTCAGGCGCGCATAGGCGGATACCGGCGTGAGGCTATCCGCCATCAGGTCGACATAAATTGGGATGAGGTTGTTCGTTTTAGCGTGCGCCTCAAAGTTTTCGAAACTGAGTGAAAATTTCACGGGGAGGGTGTTTTTTGAATTCGGGAAAGGCCGCTATTCTACGGTGACTGATTTGGCAAGATTTCGCGGTTTATCGACATCGCACTCGCGGATACAGGCGATGTGGTAGCTCAGTAATTGGACGGGAATAGTCGCCAGAATGGGTTGTAGAGCTTCATGAGAATCGGGCACACGGATTAGATCGTCGACCAAATCTCCGGCGATTTCCGCGCTTTCTGGAGCGATGCAAATGACGAGTCCGCCCCGTGCTTTGACCTCTTGGATGTTTGCCAGGGTTTTCCGATGTATCTCATCGTCGGTTGTTAGGAACACACTTGGGCATTTCTCGCTAACGAGAGCGAGCGGTCCGTGTTTCATTTCGGCTGCCGGGTAACCTTCGGCGTGGATATAAGAGATTTCCTTGAGTTTCAGCGCACCTTCCAGGGCGATAGGAAACATACGTTGGCGGCCCAGGAACAGGAAATCGCGATGATGGGCGTATTTTTGGGCGATTCTGCGAATGTTCTCGGATTGTTCTAAGATTATCCGCACCAGGTCTGGAGCCGCCCTTAGGCCTTTCACAAAATCTTGTCCGTCTCCGAAACTCATGTCGCGCATACGAGCGATGTTTAAGGCGAGCATTGCACCTATAATGAGCTGAGACGTGAATGCCTTGGTTGAGGCAACACCAATCTCCGGTCCCGCATATTGGTAGATTCCGCCGTCTGTGATCCGTGCGATGGTCGAGCCGATTCCATTGGTGATTGCCAGCGCGCGATGACCTTTTCGTTTAGCTTCTTGGATTGCAGCCAGGGTATCAATTGTTTCGCCGGATTGGCTCACGACTAGGCAGAGTGTGTTTTTGTCGAGGGGGGCATTGCGGTAGCGAAACTCGCTCGCGTAATCCACCTCTACAGGCATGCGCGCAAAGCGCTCGATAAAATATTCGATCATCAAGCAAGCGATCCAAGCAGTCCCACATCCGAGGAGTACGATCCGGTCGACTTGTCGCCAGTCCTGTGGGGACAGATTTAGGCCCCCGAAGCGAGATGTCGATTGGTCATTCGAGAAACGGCCCCGCATTGCGTTCTCGATGGCAATCGGCTGCTCGAAGATTTCCTTTTCCATGTAGTGATTGAAGTTTCCGAGATCGACGCTCGTATCGCTCCATTCAACTTGGCTCACAATCGGAGACACCTCGTCGGCATTGATCGTGGTTATGGTGAAATCATCGGTTGTAAGTTGGACAATTTCTCCATCGTTTAAGTAGACTACATTACTGGTGCGGCCACCGAATGCTGCGACATCGCTGCCGATGAGATTTTCATTTTTACCAATCCCAACGATGAGTGGAGAACTTTGGCGCGCTCCGATAAGTTCTTTAGGGCTTTCAGCGCAGATCGCGGCAATTCCGTAGGTTCCCTGCACGTGATGCAGTGACTTCCGAACGGCTTCCATGAAACGGGACCCGTCGGTGTGACCGGGCTCCTTCGCGTAGTGGTAGGCTACCAAGTTGGCGAGGACTTCGGTGTCTGTCTGCGATTGGAAGGTATATCCCTGAGTGAGTAGATACTCTTTGATCGAGTGATGGTTCTCAATTACACCGTTGTGGACGAGCGAGACAAGACCGTCCGAGCTAAGATGAGGGTGTGCGTTGGCGTCGGTGACTCCCCCATGGGTCGCCCATCGCGTATGGCTGATTCCAATCATACCATCCACCTTCGTCTCTTTGAGGGCCTGCGCGGTATTCACTACGCGTCCGGCGCGCTTTACGGTGAGGATCTGATTATCTCGAAGAATTCCCAGCCCCGCAGAATCGTAGCCACGGTATTCGAGACGTTTCAGCCCTTCCAATAAAATATTCGCTGCACGTTTTTTTCCGATATAGCCTACAATTCCACACATATAAAGCGGGTATAGAGTCTTGTGAGCCGAGTTTGTGCAATCTTTCTGTATAGCTTTGTCGAATCAACGGGCGTGGCACAGTCACGCGGTCGTCACCTTTGAGATCGTATTTTCTCCAAATCGAGAGATTCTATACTTAACTTTTATGAGGTTGGAGTCTTATTCTCAGGTCCTGCCCTGATGCCAATGCCTGAAAATTTCGTAACAATATGAAAAGCAAAGTGATCTGTATCGTGATGGGGGGTGGGCGTGGAACGCGTCTGTCTCCCCTAACCAAGCTGCGTTGCAAGCCCGCAGTGCCCCTCGCAGGAAAATACCGGCTGGTTGATATTCCGATCAGCAACTGTCTGAATTCTGGTCTGAACAACATTTTTGTCCTCACTCAATTCAATACTGCCTCCTTACACCGCCATATTCAAGAGAGCTACAAATTTGACGCCTTCGGAGGAGGATTCGTCGATATCATGGCAGCCGAACAGACGGAAGGTAGTGATGGATGGTATCAGGGGACCGCTGACGCTGTTCGCCAAAATATGTCACATTTCGACCTCGATGATGAAGACCTTGTGCTGATCCTCTCGGGTGATCAACTCTACCGTATGGATCTCAACCAGTTGGTCGAAGAGCACCGTGCTCACGGTGCCGATGTCACGATTGCTGGAACTCTACTTCCTAAAGAAGAAGTGACCGGCCTTGGCTTGATGAAGGTCAAAGAAAACCTTGAAATCGAGGAATTTGTCGAAAAACCCACAGACTCCAAAGTGATCGACGGCCTTGTCGTTGGAGAAAAGGTGACAGACCGCGTTGAAAACCCTCCAGAAGCGGCGAGCTGTTTAGCGAACATGGGCATATATGTGTTCAATGCGAAGATTTTGGAGAAGGCATTGAGTTCTCAAGAAACCGACTTTGGGAAGGAGATTATTCCAGGGCTTCTCGGCAAATGCGCTTTGTATTCC
>JBCCBL010000224.1:0-5102 GCA_039034055.1 Verrucomicrobiota bacterium
ACGTGGTCACCTGGGACCGCGCGGGCCTCTTCTACCGGCTCGCCGGAGCCTTTGCCCTAGCTGGGCTCAACATCCTCAGCTCCAAGGCAATCTCTCGTAGCGATCATATCACAATCGACACCTTTTACGTTTCCGAACCCCAGGGCGGCGTCGTCGAAAACCCAAATGCGCGCAAGGTATTTTCCAAGGCCGTAAACGATGCCCTGATGTTAAACAAGGACCTCTACCCCGAGATACTCGCTCAGGCCCGCAGACACGAAAAACGCCAACTCTTTTCGCTCACTTCCGATAACCAACTCAAGGCGGCGATCCCACCACGGGTCGACGTCTATCACGAACTATCCCTGCAACGGACCATACTGGAAATTCAAGCCAGCGACAAAATCGGCCTCCTCTATCTGATCGCACACGCCATATATCAGCACGGTTTCGATATCGCCTTTGCGAGAATTGCCACTGAACGCAGCGTCGCGATGGACACCTTCTACATTGAAAAAATCAATCAAGAGACCAGCGCCGACACCAACAACCTGCTCACCCTTCGCGAGACTCTGAATCAAATCATTGAAGAGCAAACCCGCACCGGGACAAGCGAGTAGCACTTCTGCCACCCGATAAGCTTTACTTTTGCGGGTCTAGATTGGATTCTCAGGTATGTCGATAGAGTCCCGAGACATCACCGCGATCGATGCCCTATATCGGATAAGCAGCCTCACCAGCAGCACCGACGATCCCAGCGAAGCCCTTCAAATCATCCTGGATGAAATGGTCCAAGTCCTCGAAGCCAGCAGCGCTTCGATCTCTATGATCAACCCGGAGACCAACACCCTGCGAATCGAGGTCTATTCTGGACTCCCCGCAGACACCGATTCCCTCCAACTCCCTCTGGGACGTGGCATCACCGGATGGGTTGCCCAACGCGGCGAATCACTGGTCGTCCCCGATGTCACCAAAGACTCCCGCTACGTCAAAATCAAATCCAGCATCCGCTCCGAAATGGCCGTGCCCCTCGAAGAGCAAGGCACTGTCATCGGGGTTGTCAATGTAGACTCTGAAAACGTTGACGCATTCGACGATCACAAACTCAAAAGCCTCACTCTCCTCACCAATGAGGCTGCGAAGGTGGTATCCAGACTCTGGTTAATCCGACAACTCAAAACCAAGGCCGGACAGCTTCAGAGCCTCATCAACGTGGCAGGACGGCTCGTCAGCAAAATAGAACTCCCAGAAGTATTACTCGATATCGTACGCGAATCTCGCAGCCTTCTCGGAAGCCGCATGTGCGCCCTCTTCCTCTTGGGCAAAGATCATACGACCCTACGCCTTGCGTCCCTGATCGGAGCCGACGGAAAACCCGTGAAATACCGCGAAGTTATTCAAACCGGCGACTGCTCAATGGGCACCGTAGTCCAACACCAAAAATCAATTGAAGCTCCGGACATTTCTCGAAGTGAAGAACACCACTTCACTGAATTAATACGTAAGGAAAATTTGGTGAGCATGCTCTCAGTTCCGATTACCTACGAAGATGAGCCCATAGGCGTCTTGAACGCCTACACAAACAATCATCATCGTTACAATAATGACGAAAAAAAATTACTTGAAACGATGGCCCGCATGGGTGCCGTTGCCATCCAGAATGCCCGCCTCTACGCACGTGTATTTTCGTCGGAAGACAGCCTGAGAAAAACGGAAAAACTCACCACCCTAGGGCTGCTCGCTGCAGAAATTGCCAACGAAATCAGAAACCCACTCACCGTCATAAGGCTCCTCTTCGATGCCATGGACCTACAATTCCCGCACGGAGATATGCGCGGAAAAGATGTAGAAGTGATTCACGAAAAACTCAATCAACTCGAAGACATCGTATCGCGTGTATTGCAATTCGGGAAAGCACGTCAAGACATGCACGCACGGTGCAATATTGATCAATTAATCGAAGACTCCATTCTACTCATCCGCCTCAAACTCAAACAAAACCAGATAGGCATCATCCATCAGAAAGCCCCCAAATCCCTCTATGTGAATTGTAATAAGGGCCAAATACAACAGCTCCTCCTCAACCTCATGATCAATGCGATGGAGGCAATTATTCAGAAAACCCTATCCGCACAAGAAAAAGAAGAACGACAAACTATTCGAATACTCACCGCTCTCAAATCGAACAACGGTGTCGAACGTGTCATCGTCCGCGTATCTGATACCGGAGCCGGGGTCGCCCGAGAAATTCAAGAACACATATTTGACTCCTTCCTAACCGGAAAAAAAGACGGCACCGGACTCGGACTATCCATCAGCAAACGAATCCTCAAAAGCCACCGTGGCGACATTCAACTACTCAACTCAGGCACCGAAGGCACCACCTTCGAATTCTGGCTACCCCAAGCCTAAAACGAACGCCCACGGCTCCATTGTATTTTTCGCTATTGCCCGTAATTAGGCCTGAGGCCTCTACCGCGATCTTGGTATAATCAGTAATGATCTTCCACAGGATCCCATATCGAAAGCTCTCGAACAGGTATCGCTGTAATTGTGGAAGCTAGACCAGATGATCACTGGAGCACATTGCAAAAATTATTAGAAGCGCTCGATAAGATGGTGTTCAATACTGATCCCTATGGATCAAATAAATATTGCTCAAAAGATGCGCCGAGAAAGCACTTTGAAGAGGACTCGAGATTGGTTTTGAGGAAAGAACATCTGATAAAATAAATAGTTTAGATAATATTTTTACCATTTTCGTGATTGAAAATTAACTAGAATGGCGATTATTATAACCTACCCTTAACCCCTACCCCAAAACCAATCGGTGTCTGCGAAACCCCCGTCTTGTCTCTAGACTCATAGGCTGGCCGACCATTGAGTGTTCCGAAATAAGGATCGATTTCAACACATCAGGCCGGCCCAATCTCGATCTAGAACAACAGCTTCATAGCTAGGATCGCGAGGCTCCGGTGTAACCCCAATACCATGCCCCCTATTGATACCCCAATTTCAAAGGCGATTCCCAATTGCTTAAGCGCTCATATTTTCAGAGATCGGAAGGCAAAAAAACGGACGTCCACAGGCTTCGGTGAGCATTGACTCAGTGGATCAACCACTCGATCAATCACTTCCTGACCCCAGCACTCGGTTCATGAAGATGTTCTCGCGTATCCGAAAGTGCAGCGCGATATCCGTAGCACTGCTCCTCGGGGTTTCCGTGGCCTACGCGGATGGCCCAGGATTCACCCAAACTACAGAACCACGTGGCACTCGGCTCAAGAGCTTTGCGAAGGAGGACCTTTTCCTCAAGCAATTTGAGGGTGAGACCGTGGTGCCTTCAAATGCGCTCCGGACGGCGACCGCGATGTATCATCGCGGCTATTTGATCACCGACACCCGCGATTCAAACCAGATCAATGTTTGGGATATCTCCGATATAACGGATTGGAAACGGGTCAAATACTACCCTTCTCAACGCCCCTTTCACGTGTTCTTCTTCACCGAAGACGAGCTGTATTTCAATGCAACCGGGACTAATGGCTGGAGAGATTTCTCAGAACCTGAAGTCGCAATTCCCACGACCAACGATTGGCCCGGGACTGCGGGATTAGGCGGTAAGAATCGTGACTGGATCACTCCACCCTATGCTTACCTCGGGCAAAACGGATACGCGAGTGACAATGTCTCAGCTCCCATTTTAGATCTGCGTACCGAGCCACCCACTGTATTGAGTTCGATCAATTATTTAGAGGTTTACGGCCAGGAACTCCAACCGATCGTAATCGGGAATTTGATGCTAGCCTGCAGCTCTTTCGACGGCAACGGAATTGTCGCAAGCTACGATGTCAGCGACCCTAGCAATCCCATCTTCTTGGATGAAATAAGTGGATTTGGACACGGCTATGAACCAGCCGTTTATGAACACTATGTAGTGATGGCGAGCAATAATGGACCCTTTCCCGACCACGCTGCCTTTATCGACTTTAGCGATCCCACGGATCTCAAACTCACCGCGAATATAACCGGAATCAACGGTAACCAACCACGCTACATACAGTTCAAAGACGAATATATGTTTGTGGGTCATGATCAATACGATCTCACTGATGTAAGCAATCCGGTTCGCGTTCAACGGTATCGATTTGCCGACGACGAATATCACATCGTGCTTGGCAACATCCTCATCACCTTTGGAGATGTGGGGGACGCTACGGTCCATTCGATCGATGCAAATCCTGACACGACCGGACCAACAGTCGCTTATCACCTACCCCAAAATGGCGAGACCGGTCTCAGCCCGAAAAGCCGGATCGGCGTGGTGATCCACGAGTATCTCGACTACACGACTGTGAATGATTCGACATACTTCGTGCGCAATGCGAATACCGGCAACTTAGTTCCAGGTTACATCGTTTCCTCTGACAAGGACGTTTTGACCTTCACGCCAGACCAAGAGCTTGCAGTTGGATCGACCTACGAAGTGACCTTGACCACGGGAATCAAAGATGTCGCTGGAAACCCCATGACGGCTGATTACAGCTTTACTTTTACCGTTGGAGCGCCTCCTCCTGATAATGCGGCTCCTGAGATTACCGACCTCTCCATCTCGGCTTATCCAGCGACAGCTGGAATACCCCTCACCCTCTCTGCGACTGCGTTCGACCCCAACTTTGATCCAGTCGAGTTTAGATGGAGCTTTGATGCAGGGGCAACCTGGACCCCCTGGACTTCTACCGGATCGATCAATCACACCTTCGTCACCGAGGACCGACACAAGGTCGAGTTGCAAGTACGCGACGACAATGGCCAGACGACCCCACAGAACATGCAAATCACTGTAATCACGCCTCCGTCGGGCCCCCAGCCGGTGAGCAGCCGGACGATTATCCTAGATGACAACAACGGTCGCATTTGGACAGTAAACCCAGACAATGCAACGGTCACTGCGATCGATACGGCAACTCAGAATGTGGTCTTTGAAGTCCCGGTTGGAGCGGACCCCCGAGGACTTGCCCTCGCCCCGGACGGGACAATCTGGGTAGCGTGCACTGGAGCCGACCGTATCGACATCCTTTCGGCAACAAGTGGCGCAATTCTCGATAGCATAGATCTCGGAT